>CACWNZ010000124.1 GCA_902762335.1 uncultured Ruminococcus sp.
GAATCAGATAATAACCGACCACCTTATAATGTCACATGACGAGGTAACGGCAGGTCTTAAGGACGGCAGCATAAGGAAGATAGCCGTTATTGAGAGACACCATGCTACAGGCTGCTTTGCCTGCGCCTACATAAAGGGTTACGGGCTTACACACGGCGCGGTAGGAACTACCGTGGCTCATGATTCCCATAATATAATAGTCATAGGCGACAACGACAGCGATATGTTCGCCGCAGTACACGAGCTGAGAAAAATACACGGCGGCTATATCATCGTAGCGGACGGCAAGGTCACGGGCGCTCTGCCTCTTGAGCTCGGCGGACTTATGAGCACACGGTCTGCGGACGAGTTCATACCCGAGCTTGACGCGGTGATCGAGCAGGCGTACAGTGCGGGCGTAGATCCCGATATAGATCCGTTCATAACGCTTTCGTTCATGGCGCTGCCGGTAATACCTAAGCTCAGAATAACGGACTGCGGTCTGTTTGACGTGGAGCAGTTCTGCTTTACCGATGAATGACCGACAGGTCCTGCGGAAAGGAGGTACAGTCTTGAAAAAGAAGCTTATTTTGATCTTATCCGCTATACTGCTGCTTTCGCTATGCGGCTGCGGGGAAAAGAAAAACGACACTGCCGCAGATAATACCTCTGCCGACGGTACGGCGTCGGTACAGACGGCGGAAAGCAGCGAAGAGCCGCTTATCATCGAATCAGGGCAGGACAGCAGCGAATATGAGTTCACGCTTGATAACAGCAAGCCCTACGACAGCGTTGACGAGTACCTCAGGTCGGACAGCGCAAGAGCGGCGCTTGAAAAATTGGAGGGACCCGACGAGCAGGGAGTTATAATAACGAGGATATACGCAGAGAAGGGTACCTGTCTTGTGTTTGAGAGAAGGATAAGCAAGGACCTTAATATGCGGCTCGAGGAAGACTTCAAGGCGAATATAGCCAAAACTGTCGACTCGGACAAGGAGACCTTCTCATCGCTTGTGGACGGTCTTGAGGCGTGTATAAACCGAAAGAACATCACCATAGCTGTCAGGTATCTCGACCCCGACGGAAATCTTCTGTACGAGAGCGTTTTCGATAACGACGACATCAGCAACGGTCAGCTCAGAGCCTCGCAGGAGGCAAGCCGCGCACAGCAGAGCGCCGCAAAACAGAGTTCGTCACAGCAGAGTTCGTCACAACAGTCAAAGACCTCGGCATAAAACGGTGCGTGCAGGCTCCTTATTTTGGCAAAAATATTGCAAAATCCATAAAATTGAGATATAATCATTGATATACAGCAGCGGCTGTAAAATAATAACTACGGAGATGATATTTATGAAAAAGACCCTTACCGTTATTATTGCGGCGCTTTTTTCTTCAGCGGCAATAATGCTGACTGCCTGCTCGGGCGGTGGCGAAGGCGGGGATTCTGCGGGCGGACTGTTCGGCGCTAACAGCAACGGCACCGCTGTCAGCACACTTGACCCCGGCACCTCTGCGATACAGTCAAATCCCTTTGCCGAGCCTTCAGCGGCACAGCCGAGCGATACTCAGCCCTCTTATACCCAGCCCTCATACACCGAGCCGTCATATCAGCCCTCTTATACCCAGCCCTCATACACCGAACCGTCATATCAGCCCTCGGCAGTAATGCCCTCTTCTACCGAGCGCAGCATCAGAGAGGTGCTTGACAGCATAGGCGGCACAAGTGCTCTTCAGCAGAGCGTTCAGAACAACATAAGTAATGCAAACGTTCAGGTATCCTACAATGGTGATGATCAGATAGTTGTTAATCTTGTATTAAAGCAGACTCTTGACCTGAATTCTGCCGAGGGACAGCAGTTCGTCAACGGCTTCCACAATGATATGCCTGCTTCGATAGCGCCGACAATAACTCAGATCAGGCAGTCTACGAACGCGCGCCCCTTCACCTTCCTTATGGTAGTATCCAACCCCGACGGCACGGTGCTCGATCAGATGGTAGTTTCGGAGGATATGGCATCAACGACACAGACATCATCTTATATTGACACTGATCCGTCATACTATTATGAGCCGTCCGATGACGACGACGACGAGCCCTCATATCAGCCCTCTGCCGTAATGCCCTCTGCTACCGAACGCAGCATCAGAGAGGTGCTTGACAGCATGGGCGGCACAAGTGTTCTTCAGCAGAGCGTTCAGAACAGCGTAGGAACGACTGCAACTGTAGAGGTCTCCTACAATGGAGACGATCAGATCGTTGTTAAGATCATATCTCCCCAGAATATCGATCCCAATTCATCAGAGGGACAGCAGTACCTCTCCGGTTTCCGCGATCAAATGCCTGCTTCGATAGCACCGACAATAACTCAGATCAGGCAGGTTACGAACGCGCGCCCCTTCACCTTCCTTATGATAGTTGCAAACCCAGACGGTACAGTTATTGACCAGGTGGTAGTATCCGAGAACGGCTGACGGCTTCAGCTATGAATAAATAAATCGTCCCCCTTCACTGTTGATATCTTACAACAGCGAAGGGGGCTTTTTGTGCGTATTTGGTTTTACCCGAAAAGATCGTTCCACCGATCTCCTGCAAGGCACGGCTCGCCGAAGCACTGCTCCGAATACGGGCAGACCTCGCATAAAAGATCTCTGAACGCCTGTTTTTCAAGCGCCTCGTCGGTCGGCAGCTCGTAGGGGTCTGTCCTTTTGATATTTTCGGGGTCGCGCAGGGAATAATCGAGCCTTTTTCCGCTGCCGAGCTTGATATAGCGGTATATCTCTGCGGTAAACGAAACGCAGTCGTTCTCGTCAAAGGCTTCAAAGCCCTTTTTATCTATCCATACGTGATCCTCTTTGCCGTCGATAATACTGCCGTCACCGCGCGTACCGCTTATGAAAATACTGAGGAATAATATTCTTCCCTTGTCTCTGTCTGTTCTTTCGATCCTTGCGCGGCAGTCCGCATATCTTATCCCGCTGTAAAAGAACTGCTCAAGATATTTCCGCAGGCTGTGTCCCGAGCTGCGCATAATATCAAGATATTCGTCGTAGGATAAGCGGCTGCCGTTGAGCTCCGTTTCTCTGAAGCTCTGCGGTGAGAAGTCTATCGTCCCTTCGTCTGTAATGCATACCGTATCGCTGCCCCGGTATTTTTCCTTAAGTCTGCTCCATTCTTTTTCTATCACGGTTATCTTCCTCCAATAATTAGTGTCTCATGCGAGACCTGACAAATTATCTGGAGACTCTGCCGTTCAGAGAAGAGACTGTATCTCGGGGAAGGGGGCAAGGCTTCTTTTCAGTATGCCGTTCATATAGGCTATGGCGGTGCCGTAGTTGGTTATCGGCACGCCCTCGTCCTCGGCGCATTTAAGACGGTACTTCATCTCGCGCTCGTTGAGCATACAGCCCCCGCAGTGGATTATCATTTTGTATTTTTTCAGATCCTCGTCAAATTCCGTGCCGGAGTTCCATACGAAATCAATATCTCTGCCCGTGAACCTCTTTATAAGACGGGGTATCTTTACCGTGCCTATATCGTCGCACTGTCTGTGATGTGTGCAGCCCTCCGCCATAAGAACGGTGTCGCCGTCCTCAAGCCTGCCAAGAGCCGTAACTCCCGATACCGCAAGTCTGAGGTCGCCCTTGTAGTTTGCGAACAGTATGGAAAACGACGTCAGCGTTATATCCTGCGGTACGAGTTTGCTTACCTGCGCAAAAGCCTGACTGTCGGTTATGACCATTTTCGGCTTTTTTGAAAGAGCCGACAGGGTCATCTCCAGCTCCGAGGGCTGTGTCACTATACTTACAGCGCCGTGGTCTATTATATCCCTTATCGTCTGCTGCTGAGGCAGTATCAGTCTGCCCTTCGGGGCGGCGCTGTCTATAGGCACGACAAGCACCACAATATCGTTCGGCTCAAGCATATCTGATACGATGTGCCTTGTATTATCGCCGCCCTTTGCCTGAGCCGCGATAAGCTCCTTGAGCTGATAGATATTCTCGCCTGTTTTTGCGCTTACGCAGATCTCGTTTGCCGAGGTCGTTTCGGTTTCGGCAAGGTCGGATTTGTTATATACCGTAACGCAGGGGATATTCTTCTGCTTTATTTTTTCGAGCAGGGCTTTGTCCTCTTTGGTAATGCCGAGTGCGGCATCGACTACAAGAACGGCTATGTCGGTCTTGTTGAGCATCTGATAGCTCTTTTTCACCCTCAGCGCACCGAGCTCGCCCTCGTCGTCTATGCCCGGTGTGTCTATAATGACAACGGGACCAAGCGGGAGAAGCTCCATTGCTTTGAGAACGGGGTCAGTCGTGGTTCCGAGAACGTCCGACACTATAGCAAGCTGCTGACCCGTTACGGCGTTCACTACGCTGGATTTTCCCGCGTTCCTTCTGCCGAAAAAGGCAATATGCAGCCTGTCGGCGGACGGTGTATCGTTAAGGCTCATTCTTTTTGACCTCCTGTTTCTTTTATACCTTCCTTTTATGTCCCCGCATAAGCTGTACAGTTGTATTCGCGGCGGCAAGCTGCCGTGTCTCGCCTGCCGGCTCGGTCGGCGCTTCTGCCTTTGGCAGAGTTGTCCACCGGACAACCGCGCCCCGATTTCGCGTTCCGCTTCAATGATAACCTATACTTCTACACCACGATTCAGCAGGCACGGTAAGTATGATAGAATGAAGAAAATAAAGTTCATAAGAAAGCAGCCGGAAAGCAGCCCTACGGGCTGCGGCGGCGGGAATAGTACCATGCGCCGCTAAAGCGGCGCACGTGCCGGATGCCGCGGGACAGAAGTAGGGTATATGAAGAAGTAAGCGCGCGCAAGCGCGCGGAACGCGAATCGGGAGCGCAGGCTCTGCGTTAGAAGCGGAAGTCGCGTTTGCCGACGGTTTTTATTTCTTCGAGGTAGTTCATGGCCTTTTCACGGCGCTTCGGGTCGGGTACGTTGAGTATCTCGCGGGCTATCAGCTCTTCGCCGATCTTCTTCGTCTCGGGAGAAGCGTAATCCGTGAGGTATTCCTGAAGGGTCATGAGCGCGTTGGGGTGACAGCAGTTCTGGATCTGTCCTACCTTGCACAGAGCCATGAAGCGGTCGCCTGTTCTGCCCTCACGGTAGCAGGCAGTGCAGAAGGACGGGATATAACCCTTCTCCATGAGCCAGCGGACGACCTCGTCAAGAGAACGCTGGTCGGATACGTCGAACTGCTCGGTGTCGTGGGGTCTTTCTTCTGCGGAATAGCCCGCATAGCCGCCTACGGACGTACGGGAGCCGCCCGAGATCTGAGATATGCCAAGCCCCATTACCTTGGCGCGGCATTCTTCGCTCTCACGGGTAGAGATTATCATGCCCGTGTAGGGAACGGCTATCCTTATGCAGGCGATTATCTTTGCAAAGGTGTCGTCGTCTATACCGTTGTCAAATACTGAGGGGTCAATATCTGCGGCGCGCTTGATCCTCGGTACGCT
>CACWNZ010000125.1:0-5330 GCA_902762335.1 uncultured Ruminococcus sp.
TCAGGCAGATAATTCAAAGTCATGGCGCTCATTTGCTATTCCTCCCCGCTGCCGCCGTCGCCGCTCAGACCCTTTATCCTGCTCCATATCAGAGCCTGATCCGCCGACGGGACACCTATCATCATTGTTTTTTCGTTATTGAGTGTTATCTCTATTTTTCTCCCCACGGGAGCGCTGTAGTATTCCTCCGCTGTTCCGCAGTATCTTTCGGTAAGCTGTATTATGCGCTGATTCGACGAGCCTCTGTACGCCTTTCCGTCATCAAGTTCCTTTATATATCGCCCGTCGATGAGTATATCGCACTGCGACAGCAGAGAGCTTATTTCAGGCTCGGTTTTTGCTCTCTCAAGAAGCTCCTCATGCGTGAAGCCCGTGTATATTATCACGCCGATATTCTTTTTCTCTCTTATCAGAGCTATCGTCCGCGCAAGGGCTTCAGCCTGCAGAAACGGCTCGCCGCCGCTTATAGTCAGATGCTCAGTGCCGCAGGTGAGAAACCACTCCGCTGTCTCTTCGGGAGAAGTTTCGTTGAAGTCTCCGTATCTGAAATTGCGGGCTATGCAGCCGTCGCAGTCAAAGCAGCACCCGAACACCCACAGCACCGACCGCTTAAAGGGTCCGAGCAGCTCCGTTTCCCTTATCCTTTCGCTCCAGCGCAATTTTTTATCCATAAGCTCACGCCTCAGTCCGTGAAAAAATCATTTCTTTTGAACATGAATATACACAATAAATATATCACAGCGCCGTATCGTTGTCAATATTACGAATAAAAACCTGCTAAAATTCCGACAAATTTTTATGTATTATACACAGTGACCCGATGATCTGCGCGAAAAAAACGGACACGGCTGACCCTTTAAGGTCGCCGTGTCCTGTGAATATCGAATTATACCTCCGGGATCAGGAGATCCTCGTCATGCCCTCGTGAGCTATCTCGACAGTTTCTATCGCTATCTCGGAAGCGGTTGCGTTGAAATCGGGAGCCGTGTACTTCATGGGCCATGCGTTTATTACCTGCCATGAAGCCGCGGGGCTTTCCTCCTCGTCAAGAAGGGTTATGGTAATGGTCTTTCTCTCGACAGCGCCGTTTACGCCTGTTATCATCCAATCGTACATAACGGTGGAATCAACAAGACCCTGCTTGAGGGTGATGTTGCCGTACTTTTTAAGACCCGGCACCTTCATCGGTGTGGTCACCATATCGCCCTCTCTGTATTCTACTACGTCTATAGATGCATCGAAGCCCGTTACCTCGGAGAAGCCGCCTGCATCAAGTCCGTCTATCTCTACTTTATATCTGAATCTGGTATGCGGATATCCCATAATTCAAGCACTCCTTTCAGTTATTCTGCGCTGCCCGTGTTCTGCGTTATTCTGAAGATGACGAATTCGGCAGGCTTTACGGGCGCTACGCCGATAACGCAGACGAGTCTGCCGTTGTCGATGTCGTCCTGACTCATCGTGTTCCTGCCTATGTTGACGAAGAAGGCCTCGTCTGCGGATGCGCCCGCAAGAGAGCCGTTCCTCCACATATTGTTGAGGAATACGCTGATAGTCCTCTGAACTCTCGTCCACAGAGCCTGATCGTTGGGCTCGAATACCGCCCAATTCGTATTTGCCTTTATGGATTCCTCTATGAAGATGAACAGGCGGCGGATATTTACGTACTTCCAGCTCGGGTCGCTCGATGCCGTTCTTGCGCCCCATACCCTTATGCCCTGTCCCGGGAAGGAACGGATAAGGTTTACGCCTCTCGGGTTGAGTATATCCTGCTCGCCCTTATTGAACTGACAGTCAAGTCCTACGCAGGCTCTTACCACCTCGTTTGCGGGAGCCTTATGTACGCCCCTTGCGTTGTCGCTCCTTGCGAAAAGACCCATTACCGAGCCTGAGGGCGGGATAGCGATGTTCTTCTTGTCGAGGGGATCGAACACCTGAAGCCACGGATGATAAAGACCCGCATAGCTTGAGGAGAATATGTCGCGGTGCGCGAGTATCTCGTCGACCTTCTTTGCGCCTCTCGGCAGATCGAGAACGGCGAAACGGCTTGCAAGGTTCTCGCAGTGTGCTACGAGTGTGAGCTGTACGTTCGGGTCGGTAACGCCCGGAACTGCCATTATGGAAACGACGTCGTTATCAAGGAAGGACTGAATGCCCGTTCTGTTGCCTGCGCCGCCGTCAGTGCCTATGAAGTCCGCCGCGGTTATATCGGCTGCCGCGCCGTTGCTGCCGCCCGTGAATTCAACTGCCGCAGCGTCCTCCGCCTCCTCGGATACCGCCTTGAGAAGGTCGCCCGTATCGTTGCTGCCCGTATAGGTAACGGTGATGAGATCCGACTTTGCGGTCTTCTTCTCAATGAAATTCGCAGCCGCTATATTGAAGGATACGTTCTCGTAGCTCTCGGTGGTGTCGACATACCTGACCTCGAGTGAAAGCTCGCAGGTTGAGATGACTTTTGTCGGGAGAAGCTCGGTATCGGTTATATCCGCCGTGAATTCGTTTGCAAAGGTGATGACGTTGTTCTGATTCTTTTCTACCTTATTGTACTCTACCGTGCCGCCCTCGGTAAAGGCTACTATATCGCCCGGGTTGAAGCCCGCGCCGTTCTTTACCTTGTATTTTCTTTCGGCAAGCTTTTCAAACGCCTGCGTCCTTGCCTTTGACGAGCGGGTGAGCTTAACGCTTATGCTGTCGCCCCACAGACCGGGATCCTTAGCCGCAAAGCCGAGAACGCCCGCCGCAGCCTGAGAGCATTTTGCGCTTTCGGGAGCAACTCTCGTGATAAAGCAGCGCGTACCGCCGTTCACGAAGAAATGCTCTACCGCATAAGCGAGAAAACGATACTCGCCGAATTCGTTTTCGGAGAGGAAACCGCCGTACTTTCTTTTGAAGTCGGCAAAGTTGGTAACGAGCTGAGGGATACCGCCTACGGGACCCTTCTCTGCAAGTCCTACGAAGCCTGCCGTACTCGTGCCGACACCCTCCATGGGCTTGCCGCCCGATTCAAACTCCTCAACGTATACGCCCGGAGATAAATATTCTGCCATAATATTCGGTCGTGACCCCTGCGAGTCATGACCCTTCCTCCTTTCGGTTCTTATATTGCTGAATATTTCAGCCCTATGCGATAATTATATCCCGCGGTTATAACCGTAATAATAATCGGAGCTATAATTATTTCGGCGTTATCGCTGATTTTTCAAAAATCTGTCGGATCCTTTTATAAAAAAAGCTTTCATTACACACTTGAAAACGACTTGCTTTTATTGTATAATAAAATTGGAGAGATTTACAGTTATTTTCGTATTTTAGTAAAACCAAAGAAGGAGAGATCACATGAAAACGAAAAAAACCACACGCGCCAAAAAGGCTCTTGCGCTTATCTCTGTGCTGACAGCCCTGTCGCTGACGACCGCCTGCGCGGGCTCAGGGAATAACAACAACGGCTCATCACAAGCCCCGGAGAGCAGCACCGTCGCAGTGAGCAGCGAGGCGGGCGGACAGGAGAGCGACGCTTCAAAGGAAGCTCCGCAGGAAAGCTCTGAGCAGAGCAGGGACGAATCCTCACAGGAAAGCTCCGTACAGCCCTCCGTAACCGAATCCTCTGAGCCTTCCGAACCCGAGTCTTCCGAGCCCGAGCCGTTGGAGCCCGAGCCGTCGGAGCCCGAGCCGTCGCAGCCCGAATCATCTGAGCCCGAGCCGTCGGAGCCCGAGCCGTTGGAGCCCGAATCATCTGAGCCCGAGCCGTCGGAGCCTGAGCCGTCGCAGCCCGAGCCGTCGCAGCCCGAGCCGTCGCAGCCCGAGCCGTCGCAGCCCGAGCCGTCGCAGTCCGGGAATAAATGCTACAGCGAAGTCGTCATAAACGGCACCACCTACTATCAGATCGATGAAGCCGTTTTATGGGGCGGCAACTATCGTCAGGACGATTTTTACCTTGAAAGCAATGACTGCCCCGACATGGGCGAGATAGTGACATACGATGAATATATTAAGCTCATCAACAAGCTCAACGGCATCATCTCCTCCACCAAGGACGGCGGAACGATCGACCCGTACTACAACAACAAGGACAAGAACTACATAATACTCTGCAACAGCAGCGGCCACAGCCGGTGCGATATGTACCTGTTTGACGTGATAGAACGCCCCAACAAGGTCATCATCTTCGGCTATCAGAATAAGAGGGGCGTAATGGCATCGGGCAGCGGCTATCTGACAGTCATTCCGACTGACCTGCCCACAGGCACAAAGGTAGATTTCAGGCAGTGCCACACCACTGACGAGATAGAAAACCTCAAAAAATACGGCGTCACCTACGACCCGAACAACATTACCGTTGACAAGCCGATAATCTATCTCTACCCCACCGAGGAAACAAGGGTAAACGTAGAGCTCGGCAAGCCAGATGCTCTCACCTGCTCCTACCCGAAATACACTGACGGCTGGAGCGTTATTGCAAAACCCGACGGCACGCTGACCGATCATGACACGGGCAGAGAGCTGTATTCGCTCTATTACGAATGCGCAGACGATACGCTCTCAACGGAATTCACCGAGGGCTTCGTGGTAAAGGGTGAGGACAGCGCCGCCTTCCTTGAGGAGAAGCTCGCCCTGCTCGGTCTTACCCCGAGAGAAGCCGAGGAATTCATAGTATATTGGCTGCCGAAGCTTGAGGCGAATAAGTATGATCTTATAAGATTCGCCACACCCGGGGAGATAGAGCGGGTAATGCCCCTTGAGGTCTCCCCCGCGCCCGACAGCGTTATCCGCGTGATGATGATATTCAAGGGCATTGACGAGCCTGTGGATATTCCCGAACAGACCCTTACTGCCCCCGAGCGCACGGGCTTTACCCTTGTGGAATGGGGAGCCTCTTATCTCGGATAACACGGTACGACACTGAACGACAAAAATCTTGAACAGGAGGACAGGACGTGAAAAACCACAGAAATTGCAGAGTCATAGCTTACTCCAACGAAAAGACGGGCGGCTTTGACCTTTATCTCAACATACACGGCAGGCAGGAATACGTCAGCTCTCACCGCAAAAACGGACTGATCTTTCTGCTGCTGAAGGACGGCATAGCGCTGAGCGACCTCAAGCGCATAAGGATAATGGATCTCAAGCGCAGATACAACATATATTCACGAACGACACTTTACAAGCTCGAACGTTCACTTGTCCATCTCCTTGACGTGATAGACGAGTATATCGAATGCATAAGCTGCGCCGCATGACGCAAAAAGCTCCACGGCAGGAAAAACTGCCGCGGAGCTTATTTTTTTTGTAAGGCGCCGGTATTTCTCTCCCAGAACACGCCGTCGGTATAG
>CACWNZ010000125.1:5343-6814 GCA_902762335.1 uncultured Ruminococcus sp.
CAATATTGCGGGTCGATCTCAACGCCGATGAAGTGTCTGCCCAGCTTTTTTGCCGTGACCGAGGTAGAGCCCGACCCGAGAAACGGGTCGAAAACCACGTCTCCGGGGTCTGAGCTTGCAAGTATGAGCTTGGCGAGCAGCTTTTCGGGCTTTTGTGTGGGGTGGGCGGTGTTCTCGGGCATTGACCAATAGGGAACGGAAATATCGTCCCAGAAATTGGAGGGACAGGTGTTTCTGAAGTTCCCGTTCCCGGTCTCCTCCCAATCCTTCGGCTTGCCGTCGGATCTGTACGGGGCTATGACCCTTCTGCGAAGCTTGACGGCATCGACGTTGAAGGTATAGTCGTTTGATCTTGTGGCAAACCGGATATCCTCCATTCCGTTTTTCCAATTCTTAAGCGCGCCACGCCCCTTTTCACGCTGCCAGGTTATCCTGCTGCGGATACGGAAATACCTTTTCAGCACGCTCCATATCGGCGGACCCGAAGCCCAATCGCAGCAGACGTATATCGACGCGTCGTTCTTAAGCAAGGGAAGGACAGCTTTTATCCACGCTTCCGTGTATTCCTCGTAAAGCTCGTCGGAGCTTTTTCGGAATCTTCTGCCGTTGAAATCCTTATCAAGATTATACGGAGGGTCGACTATGAGCAGATCGACAAAGCCTGCGGGCAGGTACGGCAGCACCTCGAACGCATCGCCCATGATCGTCCTGTCAAGAATATCATCAGGAGCTGCCGGTGCGGTGACCGTTATACACCTCTCAAGATAGCGACCGCCCTCCTCAATGCTCATATCGATGGTTTTGTTTCTTGCGGCTTTCATGCTCATGCTCCTTAAGGTATTACTGCTTGGGTATGGTGAAAAGACCGCTTATCTTTTCGACGGAATCCATTACGGCATCGTAGCCGAAGCTCTTTTCGTATCTGTAGAAGGCGTAGAACGATCCCATGAGCTGATAGGTGAGCCTTACGTTGGCGTAGGGGTCGTCTCTGAATCCGGGGAACTTGCCGAAAACGAGCTCCTTTATCTCAGCCTCAAGATATTCCGTAAGGCGCGAGAACTGCGAGCCTCTGAAGAGTATCTCTATCATTCCCCTGTGGGCGTAGAAGGATTCGATAAGCTTCTTGCAGCCGAGAGGAGAATCATATATCAGCTCCTCGGGGTCGGTGATGTGCTTTACTATATCGGCGGCTATATCCTTTTGCAGATATTCCGAAAGATCGAATATATCCTTATAATGCAGATAGAAGGTCGCCTTGCTTATCTCCGCCTTTTCGCAAAGCTCCTTTACGGTTATCCTCTCAAGCTCCTTGCCTGAGCGCAGCTCTAAAAATGCGTTGTGAATGCTCTTCTTCGTCTTTACCTCTCTCGGGTCCATAGAAATACCTCCTTGATGATTTTGTAATATAGTCTATTAGTTTACTATAGCCCAAAATCGTATATTGATTCTGAGATATAGTATGATATATTTA
>CACWNZ010000126.1 GCA_902762335.1 uncultured Ruminococcus sp.
CGTCTTCTGAGCGTCCTCGTTTTCCTTGTTTTCTCCGCTCTCCTCTGCGTTCTCCTCGGTCTGCGCGGCTGCGGGCTCGCTCTCTTCGCTCTTGGCGGCTGCCGCATCCGTAATGCTCAGAGCCTCCTCCGCAGCAGTCTGCTGCGGCTGATCCTCCGTACTCACAGCCTCCGACATAACGGGCTCGTTTTCCTGCTCCGAAAGCCGCACCTCCCTGCTGCTCCTCAGGTCAAAGACGGCGTCACCTTCTTTTTCAAGAAGCGAGGTATCCACAACGAACTCGCTCTCTACAGTTCTCTCGGCGGTCTGCTGCTCTGCGGGCTTTTCTTCGCCTATAAGCCTTTTCAGCGCCTCCATGCGCTGCTCGTACTCGTCCTCGGTGCAGAAGTAAAAGCTGCCGCAGCTCGTAACGCAGAACACCCTCGGCTCACTCGTGAGAACGTTGAGCTTCTGCGTAAGCTCTCTGTCGAGAGATACCGCAAAGGGATAGAGCACCACCTCACCCGCAGGAGATCTGAAGGATACGGCGGGTCTGTCGGTATTTTCCGCGGGAGCTATCATGGTCTCCACGCTCCTGTCCTCCGCATTGAGATATTCCGTGCGCAGCCAGAAATGCTGACGGTCGTAATAGGCTCTCCTAACGGGTCTGTGCAGCTCGTTGGTCAGCTCTACGCAGTATCCCTCGGGCAGCTCTACCACCCGCTCGGTCTGTCTGCCGCCCTTCATCTTTTTATACTTGAGCGAAACGCCCTGCTCAAGCGTATAGCTGTAGTTATATACGATATTATCCGACCTTATGCTGCTGCGCTTTTTCTGCTTCATGCCCGTTTCAAAAAAGAGCTTCCTTGCAGCGCAAAGCACGTCGCTGCCGTTCCACATATCCTCCGAGGCGCTGTATACCCCGTAATATATCAGGTCGTTTTTTACGTTCTGTATCATCAGCTGCTCCATGTCAGGCTCTCCTTTATGTTTTTTCCGTTCAACTTCTTCGTCGACATCCAAATCTTGGAATGACTGTTCAGAAGATAAACCAAATAATTCTTTAGTTGAATTTATTCCTTCTTCTTTTGTTCCATCAAGAATTGTTAATTCTTTAGCCATTGTACTCCTCCTTTTCCGCTTGATAAAAAGTGATTTATTGCATTATCAATTTCTTTATCAGCATTTGATTTTACATATTTCTTAAATTGTCTTTTATATGCTGTTACAGCAGCAAGCTTATCATACAGAGTTTTTGTCAAAACTTCAATTGAGCCGTTATTTTTAACGATTGTAAGCGTTTTTATATCATCATTACCAAGAAATAAAGCCATATCATTCATAGAATAACTACTGTTTCTCGGATGATTGTGCATAATAATCAAATCTTTGCCTTTTCCGTTAAGTGCCGTTCCAAAATCAAGCCTGTCGTCACTGCCTTTGTGTTCAGTTCTGTCAGAAAAATCACTTCTGAATACAAAAGCAACTTCCTTGTTGTCGTTATTGTCACGAGAATAGCGAAGTAATTCTTTGTGCTGTTCCCTGATAGTCTTGCACTGTTCTTCAGAGTAACCTGCAATATTTACAAGTGGAACTTTTTCAAAGACGGGCAATTTTCGGCTATATGTAATATAATACAATATTTTATCCGTCAATGCAAACGATATTGATATTTTTTTATGTATCGGTCTTTATTCCGGTAAAAGAAAGTGTTATAATTCTGATATAATATTTTATCGGAAAGAGATGAGCATTATGATCTACGCAATCATGGATAATTCTCAGGCGAGCGCCGTCGTGAGTCAGGAGGAGAATATCGTAGAGAAAAACCTCACCATGACGCAGGAATGGCTTGAAAAGGCGTATAATTGGTTTATAAGCTATCTGCCGAATATCATTACCGCGCTGCTTATACTTATCATCGGCTTCTGGCTGACAAAGCTTATCGGCAAGCTGATGCTGAGGGCTATGAAAAAAAGCAAGGCTGACCCCACCGTATCCACCTTTCTGCATTCTATCGTGGGCGTAACGCTCAAGATTATTATAGTTATATGCGCCCTCTCTACCCTCGGGGTGGATATGACCACAATAATCACCACGGTAGGCGCCGCAACGGTAACTATAGGTCTTGCGCTTAAGGACAGTCTCTCCAACGTCGCCAGCGGTACGCTGATAATACTCAACAAGAAATTCAAGATAGGCGACTATCTTGAAACGGAGGGACTCAAGGGCAAGGTCGTCAAGATCGACATGATGTATACCACGCTCTGCACCTATGACAACAAGGAGATACTCATACCCAATTCAAGACTGACCTCTAATAATATAACCAACTATTTCGTGCAGGAGGACAGAAGGAT
The DNA here is from genome assembly GCA_902762335.1 of uncultured Ruminococcus sp. Lineage (GTDB taxonomy): Bacteria > Bacillota > Clostridia > Oscillospirales > Acutalibacteraceae > UBA1213. The sequence continues at coordinate 2,340 of CACWNZ010000126.1, forward strand.
AGACCTTATAGTGCCGATATCCTACAGCGAGGATATAGGCAAGGCACGAGAGGTCATCATGGGTCTGATAAACGACAGCGATATGACCATAAAGGAGCGCTATAACCGCGTAGCCGTGGACAGCTTCAACGAGAGCAGCGTGGACCTGAGCGTATGGGTTTGGTGCAGGTCGGAGGATTATTGGAAATGCATGGAAAAGATGAAGGAGGACATAAAGAACGCCTTTGATCAGAACGGCATTACCATACCCTTCAATCAGCTTGACCTGCACGTTATAGAAAACGAAAAAAATATCATCACAAAGGAGAGAGCTTAATGATACTTGCAATAGACGCGGGAAATACCAATATCGTTTTCGGAGGTGTTGAGAAAAACGGAAAAACCTCGTTCCTGTGCAGGATAAACACCGACAAGAACAAGACCGAGGACGAATACGCCGTACAGCTCAAGATACTTATAGAACTTAACGGGGCTTCATCGCAAAGCTTCGAGGGCGGTATAATCTCATCTGTCGTGCCGCAGCTCACACAGATACTCAGCAGGGCTGCCGAAAAGGTTACGGGCAAGACCCCGCTCATAGTCGGACCCGGCATTAAAACGGGTCTTAATATACGAATAGACGACCCCGCGCGCCTCGGCAGCGATCTTGCAGTCGGCGCGGTGGCGGCAATAGCCCTGTATCCCAAACCCCTTATGGTAATAGACATGGGTACGGCAACTACTATCTGTGTGGTAGATAAAAACTCCGACTACCGCGGCGGTATAATCGCACCGGGGCTCAGGGTATCTATGGAATCCCTGACACGCAGCGCGGCGCAGCTTCAGAGCATAGGGCTGTATCCGCCCAAAAGGGCTATCGGCACCAACACCGCCGACTGTATGCGCTCGGGGCTCGTTTTCGGCAATGCGGCTATGATAGACGGGCTTATCGACAGAATGAGCCTTGAGATAGAGGGCGAGCCTACGGTGATAGCCACGGGCGGTCTTGCGCAGAACGTGATACCCTACTGCCGCCATAAAATAATAATAAACGACGAGCTGCTGCTCATCGGTCTGAGGATAATCTACGACAAGAATTCCTGAACAGCAAAAAAAGCCGTTATCCACGTCGGATACGGCTTTTTTATATGAGCTTTTTCATTTTTTCCTCGGTGTCGCGTATAAGATTATACAGCGAAGGCGCAAGGTCGGGGTATTTTTTTGAGATAACGTCCGGTGACAGCAGCGGCACCGAATTATTATCGACGGCAGAATGATCTGCTGTTGCGCGCCCCGAGGTAAGAGAGCTTATATTGGCGTCTATCACGTTCATAAGCGCCGTGGATACCACCGGGAAGAGCTCGGGTATGACCGAGAACATAGCCTGCGGATTCCTCGAGTTTGCGGAATAGACCTCTCTCATCATCTTATATACCGAGACCATAAAAAAGGCGGATACCTCTGCTGTGAGCCCCTTATGACCCGTGCGGTCGAGTATCTCGAAGATCACGTTCATGGCGTCGGTGATGAGCTTTTTGTTCATGGCTATCATCGCGTTCGGTCTTGAGGACTCCTCGGCGCTCTCTGCCGCATCAGCTGCGGACGGAGCTTCTATACTGAACTGCGCGCCCGTGCGGTCAAGGCTCCTGCCGAGCAGGTAATCGCAGGATACGCCGTAGTAATCGGCTATCTTGACAACGAAATCAAGTCCGCATTCTCTTATACCCTTTTCATAGTGGGAAAGCAGCGCCTGTGATACTCCCAACTCAAGAGCAGCCTGCTTCTGACTGAGTCCCCGTTCCTTTCTCAGCAGAGTGACTATTCTCGGAAAATCGTTGTTCATGATACACCCCCTTGACATATCGCCCGCAAAATTATATATTAAATATATCGTATTACGGCGCGTACCGACATAATACGACAGATTAAACAGTACGTAAATTATATACCATTTACAACAATTTGTAAAGTTGTTTTTTGCCCGAATTTGAAAAAAATATTTATAAAGGACAGATAAAATATGCGTTCCTACACTATCTATCTTATCCGTCACGGAGCCGTTGACGAGACCAACAAAGGCAGGTATATCGGCAGAACGGACGTAAGGCTTTCCCCCAAGGGAAAGGAGCAGCTTGCCCTTATCCGCGATACCGCAGGCTATCCTTATCCCGAGGTGATATATTCAAGTCCCCTTCTGCGCTGCACCGAGAGCTGCTCGGTCATCTACCCCGAAAGAGAGATCAGGACCGTCAGCTCTATGAGCGAATGCGACTTCGGGGATTGGGAGGGAAAAACCGCCGAGGAGCTTGCAGGCACTCCCGAATTTGCCGATTGGCTCAGGAATTCCGACAAGACCCCGCCGCCCCGCGGCGAAAGCGGAAAGGACTTTGCCGCAAGGGTGGCAAGGGGCTTTGAAAGGATAGTAGAGGAGCTTTCCGCAGAGAATACCTCAACTGCCGCAATAGTGACCCACGGCGGCGTTATAATGACCATACTCGCAATGTACGGTCTGCCTCAGGCGGAGAGCTACCGCTGGCGTATGGACAACGGCTACGGCTTTGCCGTAAGGATAACCCCCATGCTCTGGATGAGAGACAGGGTAATGGAGGTATTTGACACCGTACCCTTTGCGCCCAAGCCTGAGGAATAAGCATTATGATCTTACCCGAAAAACGGACTGTCACACCAAGCGGTGCGGCAGTCCGTAGCTTTTGCGGTTATTCCGAGACCTCTTCTTTTCTTGCGACCTGCTCCTCATATATGAACTCGGCTACCTGCTGTCTGAAATCGTCCCAATCGAGGATAAGGATCACGGACGAAAGGCTGCCGTTTATATATATCGGGTGTTCATCGCCCGAGAAGCAGAACGTCGAGGTTATCGAGTTGACCGAAGGCGCAGCCTCGGATACTATGTCGTACTTAAGATAGGTAGTGAGGTCGCCCGCAAGAGAGGTTATCTCCGAGGTCTTTATATTGGTGGTTATATAGGGTCCTATCTCATATATGACCG
>CACWNZ010000127.1 GCA_902762335.1 uncultured Ruminococcus sp.
ATACGTTATCCCCGGCAATGATGACGCTATCCGCGCCGTCAACCTCATCTCGGGCGCTATCGCAAGCGCTATCTTCGAGGGCAACGAGGGCAAGATGGGCGCTGCTGCCGCAGAAGAAGCTGAAGAGGCTTCGGAAGAGACTGCAGAATAATTTAACATAACAGAATACCCGCATGACCTGCGGGTATTTTTTAAGACAATAAAAACATTTAACGGAGGTAATTATCATGGCTTTTACGGCACAGGACGTTAAGACGTTAAGAGAGAGAACAGGCTGCGGAATGATGGACTGCAAGAAGGCGCTTTCGCAGACAGACGGTGATATGGAGAAGGCTATCGACGTACTCAGAGAGCAGGGTCTTGCTAAGGCTGCAAAGAAGGCTTCAAGAATAGCTGCCGAGGGCGTTGCATTCGCTATGACAAACGACGACTGCACTGCAGGCGTTGCCCTTGAGGTAAACGCTGAGACCGACTTCGTTGCAAAGAACGCTGATTTCCAGGGCTTTGTAAAGACGGTTGCAGAGACTGTTATGGCTGAGAAGCCCGCAAGCGTTGAGGAACTCCTCACAAAGAAGGCTGCCGGCACAGAGATGACCGTTGCGGAGCTTCTTCAGGAGAAGATCCAGACCATAGGCGAGAACATCATTATCCGCCGTTTCGAGCGCTACGAGGGTACGGTAGCTACCTATATCCATGCAGGCGGCAAGATCGCAGTTATGGTCAAGTTTGATACCGACGTAGCTGTTGACGATGCGTTCAAGACCTACGCTAAGGACATCGCTATGCAGATCGCTGCCGTTTCTCCCTCATATCTCAACAGGGATCAGGTACCCGAGGACGTTATCGAGCATGAGAAGAAGATCATGACGGAGCAGGTAATGAACGAGGGCAAGCCCGAGGCTATCGCTCAGAAGATCGTTATGGGTAAGATCGGCAAGTATTTCGAGGAGAACTGCCTTGTAGATCAGGTATTTGTAAAGGACAGCAAGCTCAAGGTAAAGGATTACACCGCTCAGACAGCCAAGGCTCTCGGCGGCAAGATCGAGATCGTCAGCTTCGTTCGCTTTGAGAAGGGCGAGGGTCTTGAGAAGCGTGAGGACGACTTCGCTGCAGAAGTAGCAAGCATGGTCAAGTAATTCTCTTTTTTCCGGTATAGAACTTTAACTTTACGGGATCGCAGCCTGCGCTGCGGTCCTTTTTTATTTATACTTCGGCTGCTGTCGGGAACAATAATAAAAACAGAGAAATTCCGAAAATAGCTTTACTTTGATTGTCGAATCAAGTATAATTTAATTAAATAATACAATTACAGGAGTGTGAGTGCTGTTATGACCCCAAAATACAAAAGAGTTCTGTTAAAGCTGAGCGGTGAGTCTCTTGCAGGCCCCGAAAAGCACGGCATAGATTTCGATACCCTGCTCAGCTATTGCAAGCCGATCAAAACGCTCCACGATATGGGCGTGGAGATCGCTATAGTAGTCGGCGGAGGCAATTTCTGGAGAGGAAGATCGAGCGGTAAAATGGACAGGACGCGCGCTGACCACATGGGTATGCTTGCGACCGTGATAAATGCCCTCGGCGTGTGTGATACCTTGGAGCAGCTCGGACTTGAGGTAAGAGTACAGACCGCAATATCCATGCAGCAGGTAGCCGAGCCCTATATTCGCAACAGAGCTATCCGTCACCTTGAAAAGGGCAGGATCCTCGTTTTCGGCTGCGGTACGGGCAATCCGTTTTTCTCTACCGATACAGCCGCGGCTCTCAGGGCTGCCGAGATAGAAGCCGATATTATACTTAAGGCGACTATGGTAGACGGCGTTTACGACTGTGACCCCAAAACCAACCCCAACGCAAAGAAGTATGATACCGTTTCCTTCGGGGAGGTACTCAAGAACGACCTCAAGGTCATGGACAGCACGGCGGCGGCTATCTGCAAGGATAATCACCTTCCTATAATAGTATTCAGTCTTGACGATCCCGACAATATCGTTGCGGCAGTATGCGGCGAAAAGGTCGGTACGCTCGTAGAACAGTAAAAAGTCCTGCGCGAATCACGGCGCGGGCAGGATCATATAATTTAAATATCATAGATAAACGGAGGAAGCACAATGAATACGTTGATCAAGAGCACCGAAGAAAAAATGGATAAGACCATACAGCATCTCGAGACCGAGTTCTCCGAGATACGCGCGGGCAGAGCTAATCCCGCTGTTCTGGATAAGATCAGGGTCGATTATTTCGACACTCCCACGCCGATAAATCAGCTTGCGGCAGTATCCGTTGCAGAGGCAAGAACTCTCGTTATACAGCCCTGGGATCCTTCAGTGCTCCGCAAGATCGAAAAGGCTATTCAGGTATCGGACATCGGCATCAACCCCCAGAACGACGGTAAGGTCATAAGAATGATATTCCCGCCGCTCACAGAGGACAGGCGTAAGGAGATCGTCAAGGAGATCGCAAAAATGGGCGAGGATGCCAAGGTCGCAGTCCGCTCAATAAGGCGTGAGGCAATGGAGAAGCTCAAGGCAATGAAGAAAAAGAGCGAGATCACAGAGGACGATCAGAAGACCGGCGAGAAAAAGATACAGGACATAACCGATAAGCATATCAAAAAAATCGAAAGCCTTACGGAAAAGAAGCAGAAGCAGATAATGGAGATCTGAGTGCAGGCAAATAATAATATCTCGGCAGAAGCCGCTTCTGCCGAGGTGTTTGACTGTTTGAAGATAATGATGTGAGAAATGATACAGAGCCGCTGTGTCATTTCTCAATTATTATGGGTGAGGTGTCAGATTATGAAAGCATCACAGGAAAAGCTGTATATTCCCGAGCACATCGGTATAATAATGGACGGTAACGGAAGATGGGCGAAAAAAAGAGGTCTGCCCCGTCCGGTTGGACATACATACGGCGCTAAGACCTTCAAGACTATTACAAGATATATCAGTCAGCAGGGTGTAAAGTTCCTTACCTTGTATGCCTTTTCTACCGAAAATTGGAAAAGACCCCTCGAAGAGGTAAACGCCCTTATGAAGATATTCAGGCAGTACCTTATAGATTCTCTTACCGATTTCAGAGAGGATGATATAAAGGTCGTCTTTATCGGTGACAGAAGCGCCTTTGCGCCCGATATCATCGATATGATAAACGAGACTGAGGAAGTAGCCAAGGACAGAAAGGGTATGCAGCTCAATATAGCCATGAATTACGGCGGCCGTGACGAGCTGCTATCTGCCGTAAAGCGCCTTTGTCTTGAGGCGAAGGAGGGCGGAATCGACCCGTCCGCGATCACCGAGCAGGATATTTCATCAAGGCTCTATACCGCAGGGCAGCCCGATCCCGACCTGATAATCCGCACGGGCGGCGAGCACAGACTCAGCAACTTCATGCTCTATCAGGCAGCTTATGCGGAGTTTTATTCTACCGATACCCTCTGGCCTGACTTCAAGCCCGAGGACGTTGACAAGGCTATACTTGAATTCAACAAAAGAAACAGAAGATTTGGTGGTGTCTGAATGGCTAAAAGATTTCTTGCTGCCGCAATAGGCGTGCCGATGATATTGGCGGTCGTGTTCTTCGGTGTCTATGCGCCGATCCTCTTCGATATATCCGTTGCGATAATATGCGCGATCTCTGTCGGTGAGTTTTCCCACGCGACCAATACGCTGAAATTATACCAGATAAGTATTCCCAGCCTTCTCTTTGCCGCATCCTATCCTTTTCTTCTCACCTTCGGATACTCGGATATAGCGGTATACGCCTATACGGGCATAGCTCTCTCAATGATGATATTCTTCCATAAGAAGATAACCTATAAGGAGCTTGCAAATATCTGCTGTATGACGTTTATCATCACCATAGCTCTTTCAACTATAGTATCCATGAAGAACAGGGATACTCCTCACGGGTCGTTCTATTTTGTTCTTTCCCTCGGTCTGCCGTGGATGGCGGATATAGGCGCCTTCTTTGCGGGCAGCTTTCTGGGCAAGCACAAGCTCTGTCCCGAGATAAGCCCCAAAAAGACCGTAGAGGGCGCAGTCGGCGGGGTGCTGTTCTGTATAGGAGCTACCTGCTTTGTCGCCTGGCTGTTCTCAACGCTGCTTTACGGCGGCTCTGTCCGTGTGGAGTATATCAGTCTGTGCTGCCTTGCTTTTTTGGGCTCGCTGCTCTCCATACTCGGCGATCTCAGCTTTTCGCTTATCAAGCGCAATATCGGCATAAAGGACTACGGCAGTATACTGCCCGGTCACGGCGGCTTTCTTGACCGCTTTGACAGCGTAGTTTTCGTGTCTCCGCTCATGCTCGTATTTATAAGCTATTTTCCGATCCTGTCATTCTGAATGGAAGTGAAAAAAATGACTGAAAACATCATAGTGCTCGGCTCAACAGGCTCAATAGGCGTTCAGACCCTTGACGTTGCGCGAATGCATAAGATAGGCGTTAAAGCGCTTACCGCAAATAAAAGCATAGATCTATTAGAAAAGCAGGCAAGGGAATTCAGCCCCGGGCTTGTCGCAGTATTTGACGAGGACAGCGCCAAAAAGCTCAGGATAGCCCTTGCGGATACCGATATCCGCGTTGAGGGCGGAATTGAGGGCATAAGAGAGGCGGCGGCTCTTGAGGGCGCCGACACCGCGGTAAACGCGATTGTAGGCGTTGCGGGTCTTATGCCGACCCTCGAAGCGATAAGCTCGGGCAAGGATCTTGCGCTTGCCAACAAAGAAACTCTCGTAGCGGGCGGCAGCGTCGTCCGCAGGGCGCTCGATGAATACGGCACAAAGCTCTATCCCGTGGACAGCGAACACTCGGCTATATTCCAGTGCCTTCAGGGTACGCCCGATAACTCACTTAAAAAGGTCATTCTCACCGCCTCGGGCGGCGCTTTTTACGGAAAGAAGAGGGACGAGCTTAAGGCTGTCAGGGTAGAGGACGCCCTTAAGCACCCGAATTGGAGCATGGGTGCAAAAATAACCATAGACTCTGCTACAATGATGAATAAGGGACTTGAGGTCATCGAGGCTTCGTGGCTTTTCGGCGTTCCCGATGAGAAAATAGACGTGCTTATCCACCGTGAGAGCATAATCCATTCGATGATACAGCTCGTTGATAATTCCGTCATAGCGCAGCTCGGTGTTCCCGATATGAGGATACCGATACAATACGCGCTGACCTATCCGCAGAGGTTTGAGTCCCCTGTAAAGGAGCTTGACCTTGCAGAGCTTGCGACCCTGACCTTTGCAAGACCCGACTATGATACCTTTGAATGTCTTGCGATCTGCCGCAGGGCGTTAA
>CACWNZ010000128.1 GCA_902762335.1 uncultured Ruminococcus sp.
ATATGGCTCTATGTACTGCCACAGGGCGTTGGTCTCAGGCTCGCGCCATATCCTCATGCGCATAGATTCGCAGCGCTCTATAGCTCTGTTAAGAGCCTCACGCAGGACAGAAACGTTCAGCTTTGTTTTAAGAAAGGTCCCTGTGCCTATATTGACTATCTCATGAGTAGGGCTGAACTGCAGAGTAAACATGTGTACAAGCTGTGCGGCGGTCAGGGGATAGCACTCGCGCTTTATCCCGCCGATTATTTTTTCCATATAACTACCTCCGTTTCATATTTCGGGCTGATACGTCATATTATACGGCTGATATCACCACCCTTCGCAAAAGCTATACTGTTGTGGAAGCATACTATTATTTCTTTAACACGATGCAGAAATTTGTCTTAAATACATAATTTCTCATATTCATAATACCATATCTGTTTATTACTGTCAATTCCAATATCGAAAAATGATCTCACAGATCGTAAAATGACCGATTTTCCACATAAATTCCACATGGTTTCCTTGCGTGTTCCAAACAGACGATATATAATACAGACAACGAAGCAAAACAAAGGCAGAAGGCGAAAGCCCTGCCGATAACATTATAAAAACGGAGGTAACTATTATGAAAAAATTATCAACACTCATCATCACAGCTATGCTCATAACGTCATTCGCGGCGTGCAGTCCCTCGGGCGGCAGCGATACACAGTCCTCTGCGGAAGAGACGACCTCATCAAAGAGCGCAGGAATATCCGCGGCTGACAGCTCCGAGATCTCGGGCAAGAACTTTGACGATATCTTCGGCGACGGAAGCTCCTCACAGGCATCGCAGCCCGGGGATCAGACAAGCGGCGGACAGCAGTCGGGTACAGAACAGCCCGCACAGCCCTCCGAAAACGGTCAGACACCTCCCGAGCTGCCGCAGGATCAGTCGGGTATGCCGACACCGCCCGATCTGCCTCAGGATCAGTCGGGAACACAGCCGAATTTCCGTCAGCGCCCCGACAGAAGTCAGTTCCCGCAGGACGGACAGTTCCCGCAGGACGGACAGTCACAGCAGACCGGAACAACAAGCGCATCAAAGGCGCCCGATATAGACAAGACCTCGCTCCTTACGGAGCGTGACCTTGAGCAGACCGCGGATACCTCATCGGCAAAGACCATACAGGCTGCGGATGGCAAGACAGAGACTATCACCGAAGAGGGCGTTTACGTGATAACGGGTACGGCCTCGGAGTTCACCGTAAAGGTTGCCGCAGACAGCAAGGCGAAGGTGCAGCTTGTGCTTGACGGTCTTAACGTGACCAACAGCTCATTCCCCGTTATATATGTCAGCTCGGCGGATAAATGCTTCGTTACGACGACTGACAAGCAGAACAGCCTTGCGGTAACAGGTGCCTTTACAACGGACGGTGACGTCAAGACCGATGCGGTCATCTTCTCGAAGGCTGATATAGTTCTCAACGGCACGGGCACTCTTGAGATAAGCTCCACACAGAACGGCATATCGGGCAAGGACGATCTCAAGATAACGGGCGGCACCTACAAGCTCACAACGACCAAGGACGCCATTGAGGCAAACGACTCCATAGTAATATCCGACGGCAGCTTTGAGATAAACAGCTCTAAGGACGGCTTACACTGCGAAAACGATGATGACGACACTAAGGGCTTCGTTTATATCAAGGGCGGCGCCATCAATATCACTGCATCGAGCGACGGTATTCAGGCGGCGACTTATCTCATCATCGACGGCGGCGAGGTCACGGTGAAGAGCTCTGAGGGTCTTGAGGCGACCTACGTTCAGATCAACGACGGCAGCGTGAATATCTCCGCAACGGACGACGGCATTAACGCATCGTACAAGAGCAATTCGATAGGCACACCTGCGGTAGAGATAACGGGCGGCAGCCTGAATATCACGATGAGCGGCGGCGATGTCGACTGTATCGACTCGAACGGCAACATCATCGTATCCGGCGGAACTATCGACCTCACCTATCCTGCTCAGGCGCCTTCAGAATCCTTTGACAGCACGGGAACTGCTCAGTACAGCGGCGGCACCATCATCATAAACGGCACACAGGTCGACAGTATCCCGCAGTCCATGATGGGCGGCGGCATGGGCGGCCGCGGAAACAGGGGAAGCTTTAACAGAGGCGGAATGACGGAAAGCAACTGAGCTATGATCGGGCTGCAAAGTAAAAGCCTTGCGGCAAATATACTACGGGCAGAAGCTTTGCAGCCCGCCGTCTCTTAAGGGATAGAAAAGAAAAAGGAAAAGGGCGCTGATCTATTGACAGCGGGGATCACTTGCAAGGCAGACTGATGTGCGGAGCTGCGAATCCCGGATCCGTTCGCAGATGAAAATATAAAGACCGCAGTGAGAATGCCTCGTGAGTTTCCTATAAATGAGAAAGGAATGATAGCAAATGAAATTCAGAAAGACGGTATTTATCAGCACGGCTTTGGCAGCGCTCATGCTTGCAGGCGCCGTTACGGTATCTGCGGCAGATCTCGGTACGAATGAAAGCGCAGACAGCAGCTACAGCTCTTCTGTTGTTCAGGACGGCACACAGACCGAGAAGCCTGCAAAGCATCGCAGGTCAAAGACCTCTTCAGCCGAGGGCGAGAGCACGGACGGCGCACAGACCGAGAAGTCCGCAAAGCATCGCAGGTCAAAGACCGCTTCAGCCGAGGGCGAGAGCGCGGACGGCGCACAGACCGGGAAGCCCGCAAGACAGCGCAGGTCAAAGACCGCTTCAGCCGAAAACGGCAGCGCGGACAACGGCGAGACTTCGGCAGCAAAGTAAGAAGAACGGTTTTACGACCGTGAAGTAAACAGATGAAAACAGAGCTTTCCCGTATTTCACTGCGGGAAAGCTCTGTTCACAAAACGGTATAGACACGAAGCCTCTGCCGTTGTATAATTGGAGTATAAAAATATGGGGGTGCTGATATGCCTAAGATACTTATAGCGGACGACGAGCCTGATATAGCTCAGCTCATCGCAAGATATGCTCAGCGTGAGGGATATGAGATAAAGAGCGTCGGTGACGGCAGAGAGGCGGTAGACGCGTGCAGGGAGGAGGACTTCGACCTGATAGTAATGGATGTCATGATGCCCGATACGGACGGCTTCACCGCCTGCCGTCAGATCCGCGAGTTCAAGGACATTCCCGTTATTATGCTCTCGGCAAGAGGTACGGAATACGATAAGCTGTTCGGCTTTGAGGTCGGTGTGGACGACTACGTTACAAAGCCGTTTTCACCCAAGGAGCTTATGGCAAGGATAAAGGTGGTAATAAAGCGCCGATCCGCAGCGGCTCCCGCCGAAAAAGCAAATAAGCTCACCGCCAACGGCATAGAGGTAGATACTCTCGGTCATACGGTGCTGATAGACGGCGTAAAGACCGAGCTCACCGCAAAGGAATACAGTCTGCTGCTGTATTTCATGCAGAACAAGGGCATAGTTCTTTCAAGAGACAAGATACTCGATAAGGTATGGGGCTATGATTATTTCGGCGATGACAGGACCGTCGACTGGCAGATAAAGCTTCTCAGAAACAAGCTCGGCGCCTGCCGCGACTGTATCCGCACTATAAGAGGGGTGGGATATAAATTTGAAGATAAGACCTAGATCCTTCAGATTCAAGCTGTGGGCGTATTTCGCACTGTTCACGGCGCTCATCTTTACGGTGCTGTGGCTGCTGCAAACGGTCTTTCTGCAAAGCTTTTACGAGGCGATGCTTATAAGCAATACCAAGAAGGCGGCAGAAAAGATAATTTCCGCGGGCAGCAGCAGCACGATAAACGATACTATAGACGAGCTTACCTACGATAATTCCATACTCGTGTTTATAACGGCAGAGGACGGCAGCGTGCTGTTCAGCTCGGATCAGTTCAAGGGCGGCAAGAGAGTTCGCGGCGGCGATCAGGACCGTATCCCGCCCGAATTGACAGACGGCGATAAGCCTATAGCTAACGACCGCCGCATGAATTACCGTATGCTCCCCGAGGGATACGATGATTTTCTGCAAAGGCTGGGCGACAGCGAAAGCGGCGAGGTGCAGTACAGCGCCGACAGCGTATTCGTTTACGGCACCTATATGGATTACTACGGCTCTGACGATAAGGCGGTGCTTTACGTAAGCACTACCATAGATACGGTGGGTCCTTCGGTGACGATAATAAGTATGCAGCTCGTGTGGGTGACGGCGCTTTCGCTTATAATAGGCTTTGTGCTCTCTTGGTTCATAGCAAAGCGCTTTTCGGTGCCTCTCGATAAGCTCGGAGAAAAGGCAAAAAGGGTGGGCGACGACGACTATTCCCCCGATTTCAGAAGGGGCTTCTGCCGTGAGCTTGACGAGCTCAACGATACCCTCGATTCGACCAACGAAAAGCTCATAAGGTCAAAGGATTTTCAGATGGAGCTTCTTGCTAACGTCTCTCACGACCTGCGCACTCCGCTGACAATGATAAAGGGCTACTCCGAGATGATAAGGGACATATCCTGGTCGGACGAGGAGCAGTGCGCCGAGGACCTTGCGGTCATCATCAAGGAGGCGGACAGGCTTACCGCCCTTGTCAACGAGATACTCGAATACTCCGAGCTTCAGAGCGATACCCTGCCCGATACCGATGAGGAGGCGGATCTTTCGGCTCTGATGAACAGGGTAGCGGATACCTTCGATACGCTTTATAAAACGGAAAAGCTTGTTGTCGAAAGAAGCATAGATGAGGGGATCATCGTTAAGGGCAGCGCCGCAAGACTTGAGAGAGCCGTGTATAATCTTCTTGACAACGCCTCAAGACATACGGGCGAGAGCAGGAGAGTAAGGGTCAGCCTGACGGCAAGGGCGGGGCGCGCCCGTATAGAGGTGACCGACTTTGGCGCAGGCATTGCCGAGGGCGAGATAGAGCATATCTGGGACAGATACTACACCTCGCGGCAGCGCGGCGGAAAGGGCGTGTCGGGGCTCGGGCTGGCTATAGTAAAAAGGATAGTCACCCTTCACGGCGGCGAATGCTCGGTTTCTTCTCAGCAGGGCAAGGGCAGCACCTTTATTATAGAGCTTCCCCTTGCATGATAAAACAAAAGGAGACGACCCCGGCTAATGCGGTGCCGTCTCTGTTTTTTTATAGCTATAATATTCGTGTACCATGCTTTTATAGCCGAGGGCTTTTAAGTCGCCGTAGCGAACGTTGAATCTTTAGCTCCAGCTCAGCTCGCTGTTTTCGGGACACTCAAGCAGCTTGCGGTTGAAGATCCTTATAAATGCCGAGGCAGCCTTTTCGGGCTCTATATCGTTTCTTATGCACCAGCGTCTGAGCGCCCTTGCCTTGCGGCGCATTTTTGCCTTTATCTTTGAAAGCGTGACGGGCGCTATATCAATAACGCCCTTTTTATACGAAAAGCCTAAAAAGCACCAGCCCGTTTCCGGCGAGCCGAAGCTTTCCTTATCGGGATTTATGCGCAGTCCCTTTTCGTGAAGGACTCGGTGTATCAGATCCCTGTATTCCCTGACCCTTTCGGGATCCTTATCGAATACTATGATATCATCTGAGTATCTGGCATAAAGCGCGCCCTTCTCTTCAAAGATACCGTCGAGGTCCTTGAGATAGAGATTTGCATAAAATGATGAGATCGGCGTACCTGCCATTATGCCCTTCTGCTCACGAAGCGTTTGTCTCCCGTCAAGCACGAAGGGCTCTTCAAGAAGTCTGCACAGAAAGGAGCATAGCGCAGGATCGTCGCTCAGCGCTTCATTTAATAGCGGGACGAGCTTATCTACGGGTATGGAATTGAAGTAATTGCTTATGTCCGCCTTGTAATAATACATTTTATCGATATCGGGCAGACGGGTAAAATGCTTTACGGCGTCCTTGGCGTTTCTGTTGGGTCTGAAGGAATACAGCCCGCCGCAGAAAAGCCCGTCGTATTTTCTCAGCACAAGATGAGTGAGCAGCTTGAGCACAGTGTTTTCCTTTTTGGGATACATATAGACCACGCGCTTTTTCTTAGAGCTGCTTTTGTTGATCTCGGATCGTGAGGGCAGGGGAAAGGGCTCGTTTTGATATATTCTCAGGCAGACGGGGAGATAATCCTTATTTTCTATATATTTCCCCAGCTCCTTTATAAAAGCCGATCTTACGGCAAGCGAGGACTTATAGCCGTAATATTTTTTCCAGCACTGCTCATCGCAGAGCAGACCGAGCAAAGACATTGTTATCCCCCCGAACAAAAACACAGAAAGGCAAAGAAAAAAGTCCGCTGTCAAGCTCATGATGACCCGGACCTTCACGCTGCGCACGACGTTATTCGGACACGCAAAGTGTGATAATACGACCTGAAAAGTATGGCGATCTGCGCCGGTACGGAAGCTGCGGTAAGAAACCTTCTTTTGAAAAGAAGCGCCGCAAACATGGCACCGGCGGCTCGCCGGAACAAAAAGAGAAATCATTAAATCCAAGAAAATTCTTGGATATACAGGACCGTACACGGGTCGTCTGCCTGCGAAGAGCTATAAAGACCCGTGCCTGATCTGCCGCAGGCGCAAAGCGTTCTCTTTCTGTTCTTTTCGGATCTAAGAAGCGTCAGAACGCAAGAGCGTTCCTCGTGCGGGTTATGACGTATTTTTTTGTGTTCCACCAGCCGTCATAATCGATATAATAGCGCAGATAGGGGATACCCGACTTCTTACAGTCGTTCCTGAGCTTGCGCGCGTTGCTGCTGCTCTTCATCAGTTCCACAACGAGAGCCCTTCTGCCGTTCTTTACAAACGTGTAAACGGGCATTCCTGTATATTTCGCGGTGTCGCACATTATCTGATAATCTCTGAATTCGGTCAGGAAAATGCTGTCGAAATACTGCTTGTAGGTGCCGTTGAAGTTGTACTGATTTTCCTCGTCAGGCATATCCTCGCCCCACGAAAAGCCCGAGGGAGAATTTGAAGCGGGGCGCTGCTGAGGAGCGGGCGCGGGTGCGGGCGTGCTCTGACGGACGGGCTGCTGCTGAACGTTCTGATTGTTATTGTTGTTTTTTGCGCCGCCGAAAAGATCTCTCATCATCTTCTCGGCTTTTTCGGCATCATTTGCCGACTGAAAGAACTTTGAGAACAGTCCCATATTGTTGACCTCCTTTATTATGGAAAAATACTATAGTCAGAATTATAACATATCATATAAAATAATTCAACCTCTTGATAAAAAATGAGAGAAACCGTTGTAAAGAAAAACAGCGCAAAAAACAGCAGTATGCCTGCCCTGCGGAACAAGCATACTGCTGCAATTATTCTATACAGAAACGAATGAGTGATAAGCGTGTTATCAGACGATACCCTGAGCGAGCATAGCGTTAGCGACCTTCTCAAAGCCTGCGATGTTAGCACCTGCGATGAGGTTGTTGCCAAGACCGTACTTCTCACAAGCAGCGATGCTCTGCTTGAAGATGTTGACCATGATGCCCTCAAGCTTCTCATAAACGTCCTCTTCGCTGAAGATGAGGTGCTCAGCGTTCTGAGCCATCTCAATGCAGGAGCAGGCAACGCCGCCTGCGTTAGCAGCCTTTGAAGGACCGACTACAACGTTGTTCTTCATGAGCAACTCGATAGCCTCGTTAGTGGTAGGCATATTAGCGCCCTCGCAGAGGTATCTGCAGCCGTTAGCGATCATCTTCTCGGCATCTGCAACGTGGATCTCGTTCTGAGTAGCGCAGGGGAAGTAAAGGTCAGCCTTAACGCCCCAGGGCTTCTCACCCTTGAAGAACTTAGCGCCCTCGAACTTGTCTGCATAGGGAGCGCAGATGTTCTCGCCGGAATTTCTGAGGTCGAGCATATAGTCGATCTTCTCGCCGGATACGCCTGCCTCGTCGAGGATATAGCCGTCGGGACCTGAAATGGTGATGACCTTAGCGCCGAGCTCCGTGAGCTTCTTTGCAGTACCCCAGGCAACGTTGCCGAAGCCCGATACTACGCAGGTCTTGCCCTCGAGTGTCTCGCCGAAATGAGCGAGCATCTCTCTTGCATAGAATACGATACCGTAGCCCGTAGCCTCTGCACGACCTGCAAGACCGCCGTTTACGGTACCCTTGCCTGTGAGGGTGCCGTCATAGCTGTCTCTGATTCTCTTGTACTGACCCATCATGTAGCCGATCTCTCTGCCGCCTACGCCGAGGTCGCCTGCGGGAACGTCGGTGTTGGGTCCTATATGTCTGAAGAGCTCTGTCATGAATGACTGGCAGAATCTCATGATCTCCATGTCGGACTTGCCGTTGGGATCGAAGTCGGCGCCGCCCTTGCCGCCGCCGATGGGAAGACCTGTCAGAGAGTTCTTGAAGATCTGCTCAAAGCCGAGGAACTTGATAATGCTGATGTTTACATTGGGAGCAAAACGGAGACCGCCCTTGTACGGACCAAGTGCGCTGCTGAACTGTACACGGAAACCGCGGTTTACCTGTACCTTGCCGTTGTCGTCTACCCACGGAACTCTGAACATTACCTGTCTCTCGGGCTCTGTTATCCTCTCAAGGATAGCTGCCTTCTGGTACTGGGGGTTAGCCTCGATAACGGGCTCGAGGGATTCGAGTACCTCTTTGACTGTCTGTAAAAACTCGGGCTGCATGGGGTTTTTTGCGGCAACCTTTTCGATTACCTCACTTACGTATGACATGCTGATCACTCCTTAAACCTTTTCGATAAAATTGGATTCTGAATACCCGTCCCCGGCAAAAATGCAGGAGACGAACATCACGAGCAATATTGTAGCACATTAAATCGCGAAATTCAAGACCCTTTTTCAAATTTTTGCAGGATTTCAAACAGAAAATTTCATTTTCGGCTCATAACTGCCGCCGATACCCCGTTCGATGCGCAGAAAAACCGAGGCTCTGTCGTAAATATGAAGTATAAGCTGCGCCGAAGGTCAAAAAAACTGTCAAAAAAGCGGATTTTATCCGCGTTTTGTATAAATAGCAGAAAAATCCGTACACATTCCCTCAAATAATATATCAAACGTAAAATTTCTCAAAATCTTTATTATATCCGCTTGTAAAAAACGTGTATAAGATGTATAATAAAAAGTGTTTTCCGACAGCCCACGCGATATGGCGCGGCAGGGGATATATATTGTATATCCGTGCAGCGGTTCAGCGCTGCGGTGCGCCGTATTTTGTGTTCGGGGGGCGGTCCGATAAACCTGAATTTTCAGAATTTGAGAGGAGTTTTAAAAATGGAAAAGGCAGAGCTTTTGTACGAGGGTAAGGCTAAGAAGGTTTATGCAATGTCTGACCCCGATTATTGCATGGTGGAATATAAGGACGACGCAACGGCGTTCAACGGACTCAAAAAGGGTACTATCACGGGCAAGGGCGTTGTAAACAACAGAATGTCCAACTTCATGTTCAGGCTTCTTGAGGAGAAGGGAATAAAGACCCACTTCGTCGAGGAGGTAAGCGACAGGGAGACCATCGTTAAGAAGGTAAAGATAGTTCCCCTTGAGGTCATCATCAGAAACAAGGCTGCCGGCTCCATGGCTAAGCGTCTCGGTCTTGAGGAAGGCACCGAGCTCAAATGCACCGTTCTTGAGTTCTCCTATAAGGACGACGCTCTCGGCGATCCCCTTATCAACGCATATCACGCGGTAGCTATAGGCGCTGCGACTACACAGGATATAGAGACTATCAGCAATATGGCTCTTGAGATAAACAAGCAGATGGTAGAGTTCTTCAAGAGCGTGGGCGTTGAGCTCATCGACTTCAAGCTTGAGTTCGGCAAGACCCCCGACGGCACTATCGTTCTTGCCGACGAGATCTCGCCCGACACCTGCCGCTTCTGGGATATCAAGACCCACGAGAAGCTTGACAAGGATCGCTTCAGAAGAGATCTCGGCAACGTAGAAGAGGCTTATGCCGAAATGATGAGAAGAATAGGTCTCGGCGAGTGATTTCATAAAGGTCATAAACGGACGCGGGGCTCCTGCGGGAGCTCTGCTTCCACTGATAAAGCGGCTTATGCTGCGTGGTGGTGAAATTTTTGAGTATTGATTCGGAAAAATGGATATCAGAGGAGCTGCATGAGGAATGCGGCGTTTTCGGTATTTACGGCAACGACATTATAGCGCCTGCCTATGCCTGCTATAACGGACTTCTTGCTCTTCAGCACAGAGGTCAGGAAAGCTGCGGCATATCCGTAAACGACAGGGGCGTTATAACGGGACATAAGAACATGGGACTCGTGAGCGAGGTGTTCAATAACGAGATATTGGACGGGCTCAGCGGTCAGATGGCAATATCTCATGTAAGATACTCAACGGCAGGCGGCAGTGTGCGTGAAAACTCACAGCCGCTTGTTATGCGTTATGTA
>CACWNZ010000129.1 GCA_902762335.1 uncultured Ruminococcus sp.
CGAAGCATGGTACAACCTCAGAGCAGACATGAAGGTCAAGCCCGCGCCATTGCTCGATCCCGGCACAGGCAAGCCCCTTACAAAGGAGCAGATGAGCGGCATCTTCTGCGATGAGCTTATCGATCAGGAGCTTGACAACGACACCGCATATATCGAGATACCGCAGGAGATAAGGGACTTCTACAAGATGTACCGTCCCGCTCCGCTTATCAGGGCATACTGCCTTGAAAAGGCTCTCGGTACACCCGCTAAGATCTACTACAAATTCGAGGGCAACAACACCAGCGGCAGCCACAAGCTCAATTCCGCTATAGCTCAGGCTTACTATGCAAAGAAGCAGGGACTCAAGGGCGTTACCACGGAAACGGGCGCAGGTCAGTGGGGTACGGCTCTCTCAATGGCTTGCGCATACTTCGGTCTTGACTGCAAGGTGTTCATGGTAAAGGTAAGCTACGAGCAGAAGCCCTTCAGAAGAGAGGTAATGCGCACCTACGGCGCTGACGTAACTCCCTCTCCCTCGGAAACGACTAACGTCGGCAGAAAGATCCTTGCCGAGCACCCCGGCACAACAGGCAGCCTCGGCTGCGCTATTTCCGAGGCCGTTGAAGTAGCTACCTCAACACCCGGCTATCGCTATGTTTTAGGCTCAGTGCTCAATCAGGTGCTTCTGCATCAGTCCGTCATCGGTCTTGAGGCGAAGGCAGCGCTTGATAAATACGGCGTAAAGCCCGACATCATCATCGGCTGCGCAGGCGGCGGCTCCAACCTCGGCGGTCTTATTTCGCCGTTCATGGGCGAGAAGCTCCGCGGCGAGAACGACTACCGCATCATAGCCGTTGAGCCCGCATCATGCCCGAGCTTCACAAGAGGCAAGTTCGCTTATGACTTCTGCGACACGGGAATGATCTGCCCGCTTGCAAAGATGTATACCCTCGGCTCAAGCTTTATTCCTTCGCCTAACCACGCAGGCGGTCTGCGATTCCACGGAATGTCTTCCACACTCAGCCAGCTCTATCATGACGGCTATATGGAGGCGACCTCAGTTGAGCAGACCTCTGTATTCGAGGCTGCCGAGCAGTTTGCCCGCGTAGAGGGCATACTCCCCGCACCCGAGAGCGCACACGCTATCAGGGTGGCTATGGACGAGGCTCTCAAGTGCAAGGAGACAGGCGAGGAAAAGACTATCCTCTTCGGTCTTACGGGTACGGGCTATTTCGATCTCGTTGCTTATCAGAAGTTCAACGACGGTGTTATGTCCGACTATATCCCCACGGACGAGGAGATCGCTATGGGTCTCAGCAAGCTCCCCAAGGTACCCGGTGAGGAATGAGCATCCTGATACGATATTCTTGAATGACTTTTACACAGACACGGCCGACGAGTTTTGTCAGCCGTGTCTGTCGGCTTTTTCTCATACTTTGCAGCCCCGGGAGAAAAAATTGTGAAAAAAATAACTGATTGACAATCAGTGCAAAAAGTAGTATAATTTTATAAAATCATGGTAAAACTTTTGTGTATATTTATCATATAATTTGATTTTTCCTATACTGAGAATCAGCTTGTGTGATTACATAAAATTATAAATTTTTCCAGATTACGGCAGGTCTGTCCCGAAAAAAAGGGGGAAGAGTCAAGTGGTACAGTCATCAGCACCAAAAAAACGAAGGCGCTCTCCTGCCCTTACGGCGGGACTTGTGCTTCTGTTCATAGCGATAGTCGTAATGGTATCTCTTGCTATGTTCACTTCCTATGACAGTGTCACCAACGTTCTTCCCGCTCGGAGCCTTGATATTATTCTCACCGAGACCGAATGGGATCCCCTTCAGGGGCAGGATGCGGTGCCGAATTCTTTTATACCGAAAAACCCGAGGATAAAGAACAATGATGCGGCGGATGCCTTTGTGTTCCTCAAGGTCACCGTACCCTATGACGTTATGACTATAGATGATAACGATTCCGAAAAGGGCAGCATAGTCTACAGCGATACGGAGCTTCCATATTATAAATTCGTCACGAAGGACGGACAGGACAGGAACTATTCCCGGCAGCCCGATAATACCCAGCTTATCAACGAAGGCTGGCTGCTGCTGTCGGGCTATCCCGAAAGAAATACGCAGGATAAGACCTATACCTACGTATATGCCCACGTTGATGCCTCAAACAGGCTGCTCCCGCTCATGTCGGGACATACGACGGCAAACGCCCTGTTTGACGAGATATATATGCTGAACTTCAGAGAACGCGAAGCCGACCCCGCAAACGGCATATCGGAATTCCCCGATTACAGCAGAGACGTCAGCGTCAGGGTCGAGGCCTACGGCATACAGACGGGCGCGCTGAAGCCCGGTAACGGTACTACGGACGATCCGCTCGAGGTATGGCAGATACTTCAGGATCTGAGCTGAAAGTGAGATGAGCAGCATTGAAAAGGTTTAAGAGGCTTTTGCCCGCAGCGGCGGTTTCCGTGCTGCTCGTGATACTTCTTATAGTCGGTCTTACCTCGGCATACCTCTGGGATAAGGAATATGCCGATAATATAGTTACTATCGGAAAGGTCGCGCTCGTTCTTGACGAGGGCAGCTACACCGACAGCAGCATCGTCGCCGCAGGACAGACACTTCCTAAGGCGCCGAGCATAAAGAACACGGGTACGGTGGACGAATACGTTTTTCTCAGCGTGGCAGTTCCGAAAAAAACCGTCACCCTGCTTTATGAGGAAACCGCAGACGGTCACAGAAAGGGCGCCAAGGTATACGGAGATCCCCGTGAGGACGAGCTGTTCCGCATGATAGCCGAGGGCGGCAATACCGCAGCGGTGACAGGCAACGATAATATATCAAAGGCGTTCACCTATCACGCAGGCACGGCTTCGGCAACGGGCTGGATCTGTCTTGACAGCCTTACCGGGGAAAAGACCATAGACGGCGAAAAGTATAACGTGTATTATTTCGGATATAACAGAAGACTGTTTGCAAAGGACAACGAGCAGACCCTTACCCTGTTCGATATGGTACAGCTCAAGAGCTTTATAGACGAGGAGCTTACGGGCGATGACCGCGAGAATTATCCCGTAACGGTAAAGCTCGATTCCTACGCGATACAGGCGGATAAGCTCGGTATTGACGGACTTCCCGAGGGAGGCAGGCAGCTTGATGAAAGACCGCTCGAGGAGTGGCTGCTCAATGAGCAGCAGCTCACCGAGATATTCGGGATAGTGATGAGAAAGCAGGCGACAGCATGAGAAAGAGATTAAAAAAATCAGCTATCGTTCTTTCGGCAGCCCTGTCGGTACTCATTATCACGCTCGGAATAGGATTGACTATAGCCTATCTCGGCAGGAGCGCTTCAAAGGAGAATACGATCATCGTCGGCATCGGAGATGCATCGATAGATGAGCAGTTCTCGGAGCCGAGCGAGCAGAGAATGGTAAACGAGAATATGCGCAAGGAGGTCACGGTAAAGAACACCGGCACCGTGCCCTGCTTCGTAAGAGTATATGCCGAGTTCTCGGACAGCGAGGTGGCGGACTCCGCAAGCATCTACAGCTACGGTGTGAAAATGAGCTGGTCGGACTATAAAAACGCGCTCACGGCTGCGGATTTCTCTCCCGATTGGCAGTTCATACCCCTTACGGGCGGCACAGACCCCAAGGAGCTGAGGGGATACTTCTATTATAAAAAGATCCTTCAGCCCGGCGAGAGTACCTCAAAGCTTATCGAGGGTGTCGCTACGGATTTCCGTAAATATGAGAACGACAGCAATATCGACAGGATAAAGGCTTATGAAATGATAGTATACAGTGAAACGGTACAGACCGTAGAGACAGGAGCTGCCGAGGTCACCGAGACCGTCGGCGGACAAACGGTAACGAGGAACGTATACGGACTCGAATACACCGACGCGCAGTGGAAGCAGGCATGGAAGAGCTACCTGCAGACTGCATATTGATCGCAGGATCTTGAAGGTGCGGTACCGTCAGAAATGGCGGAGCACAGCTTCAATTCTGATAAAATACGAGGCTTTCGGTAAATGGAAGGCTTGTGGTTCGGTCTTAAAGCAGGACCGGCTTGAAAACAGCGAAAACGGAGGCGGTTATACACCTCTGCCGCAGATCTCATCAGACGAACGCCACATTCGGGTTGACTGGGGTCACGGATAGATGTATAATCTGTGCAGCAGGGAATTTATTTTTTGCAGTATCTTCAGAAAACAGCTGTAACGGAGGAACTATGAAGGCGATATTATTCATTTGCAAGGCTCTGTTATATATACTGTATTTTCTGATATTAGCCGCAGGCGCCGTCATAGCGGTGCTGCTGCTGCAAGGGAACAGACTCTACTGCATACAGACGGGCAGTATGGAACCCAACTGTCCCGTCGGCTCTATGATCGTTGTTCAGAAAACGGAGTTTGAGCAGCTGAGAGAAAACGATATCATCACTTTTGTAATAAGCGACAATACCATAGTTACTCACAGGCTCGTAGGGATAGACTCCGAAAACCGGCTGCTCACGACAAAGGGCGATGCAAACCCGTTTGCAGATGAAGCCCCCGTGAGCTATCAGAACGTAATAGGCAGGGTAAGCCTATGTATTCCCGTGGCAGGCTATATCTTTATCATACTCAGCACCCGCTTCGGCAGGATAATGCTTTGTATATCGGTGCTTGCAATAGTGGGAATACATCTTATCAGACGATACGCGCAAAGTCCGGCAGATGACGATCCCCCGCAGAGCGGGGAGAGTACAGGGGATACTCCCTCATCTGCAGAGCCCGCGGCGGAGGATAAGAAGGACCCTGACAATAACGATGATGATCTTGCAGAAGGATCGGAAGACGAAGGGAGTGGTTTCCAATAAGTAAAAAAGAAAAGGTCAAGGATGAAAAGGAAAAAATGCCGCTCGGGGCAAAGATATTCGATATAGCGTTTACGGTATTCGTATATCTTGTAGCGGCAGCAATACTCATAGGCGCGATACTGTTCGCATTCAATACCTCGCAGGATAAGGCACTGTTCGGGTACAGATATTACAACGTCATAACGCCTTCAATGTCACCTACGTACAATCAGGGTGATATGATATTCGTAAAGCTGTGCGACGCCTCGGAAATTCAGGTGGGAGACGTAATCACCTACAATCCCTCAAACAACACCGACAGCGAGACCTACCTTACCCACCGTGTCATCGGCATACCGAAGCTCGGCTCGATAGTCGCATTTATCAAGCTCCGCTGGTATTTTATAATTCCTATCATCATTATGATCGCAGTTTTCTTCCTGTTATTGAAACGCTACTTCCTGTTGGGCAAGGCGGAGGAGGACGAGAAGAAAGCAGATAATGACAAAGACAAGTCCGACCCCGACACAAAGCCCGAAGAAACAGCTTCTGACAGCGCCGCTCCCGAAGAAGCTCCCGAGAAAAAGGTCACTCTTGAAAAATCCGCACCCGATGCGGAGGAAAAAGAGGACACGAGCACTCAAGGAGAAGATACCGAAGCCTCAGCAAACGGTGCAGATACCGCCGAGCCCGATCCCGAAGCAGGCAGTAAAAAGTCAGAGCAAACACCCGAAGCGGCGGCAGACGGCGCATAAAATGCCCGTAAACGCGCAGGGGTGCTTACATAATGCCGCACGGCATTACTAACAGGGGGCATATTCCCTCACAGGTCCGCAAGGACAAAACAAAATCCATAATAAAGGAGAAATGAATTATGGCAAGCAGATCAAAGAAAAGGCGCAGAGTGTTAGGCGCATCGTGCATACTTGCAGCGCTTATCATTGCCGGCTCATCATTTGCATGGTTTACGTCAAAAGATGAGGTTACAAACCGCTTGACGGCTAACGCTGATTACGGCGTAAGCATCGTTGAGAGCTTTGCTCCTCCTGTAAACTGGCTGCCCGGTCAGGAAGTAAACAAAGACGTATATGCAATCAACACAGGTTCAATCGCTGCATTTGTAAGAGAAGACGTATCAGGCGTTCTTACAATCACAGTTGATAAAGAAACCGCAGAACTGACAGATGATTCTGTACAGCTTACAGACGAAGAAAGATACATCATGGAAGCAGGTTCATATCTTGCTTACAAGCCTGCAACTTCTGCAGCTAAGCTTGGTGATCTTATCGTTGTAAGACCTGACGATCAGGGTTATCCTGCAATGACAGACTTTATGCCTGACGTAGAGGGTCTCTATGTATTCAGAAGAACAATTACTGTTGCTGAAGACAACGCTGATGAAGAAACCTTTACTTATGACGGTTACTATTTTGTACCCGGTGCTGCTGCAAAATTCTATAAGATCTCCAACCTCAGAACTTATGCTGATGCAGATGAAGATTTTGCTGATGACGGCGTAAGAACAGACGGACAGCTTTCAGTTGCAAGCGCTGGCTTCTATGAAGAAGTTCAGGAGGTAGTAGATCCTATTGATCTTGCTTATGATGCTACAGAAAATGCACTCATCGCTACATACGAGCTTGGCAACAACAAGGCTACAGCTGATTATGTAGCTCTTGCAGCAGCAGTTGATCAGGCTTCTCATGAACTTGATCTTGCTTGGGAGGCATATGGTGCTGCTGTTGTTGAAGAGGGTGCTGCAAGTGGAGGAGAAAATCAAAAACAAAATGCTCTTGTAATAGCAAAAGAAGAACTTGACGCTGCTTTAGCAAATTATCAGGAAAAGTTTGAAGCATACACAAATTATAAGATTTCCGCTCAGGATGCAGCAGCAGCATATGCAGCAGCTCAGGCAGCTACTGCAGCTTCTAAAGCAAAACTGTGGGGCACAGGTTCCGCTCTTACTTCTGCTGACGGCGATTCATTAGGCGCTAAGCTTAATGCAGCAACTACAGCATTGACAGAAGCACAGGATCCTGCAAACGGCGGTGAGGAAGACTTAGACGCACTTGAAAGAGAAATTGGCCGTTGGAATGAAGCTAAGAATCTTAATAATATGACTCTTGCTGATTATGAGGCATTTATTGTATGGCTCAACCAGCATCCTGATGATGAGCTTCATGATTATTTTGTAGCTTTTGCAAACAAGAAAGTTGCTCAGATCAATTACGATACTGAACTTGCAAACTATAACGCTCTTGTAAGTGCTGAATCAAGTGCACAGGCAGCAGCTGCCGGAACAGCAGCATCTGCTTCTAATGCAAGAGCAGTGCTTCAGTCAGCATTTAATAGACTTACTAACGCACAGAATGCATATCAGACAGCATTAGAAGAATATAATGAAGCAGTAGCAGCAACTGCCGATGCAGCTGAAATAACTGAAAAATGGGGCAAACTGTTTGATGCAGCGAATGCAGCATATACAGCAGCAAAAGATGCATTTGATGCTGTAACAGATAATGATCTTAAGGCAAGCGACGGCACAATCAAGATCGTTATCAAGCTCAGTGACGACGTTACAACAACTAACGACGCTACACCTGACAAGTGGCTGCTTTACAAGAACCCGCTGGTAGCTAACAAGGCTGTATTCTTCTATACAGGTATCCTTGAGAGCGGCGAGACTTCTTCCAAGCTCATCGACAGCGTAATTCTTGACAGCTCTGTAACTCAGGATATGTTCAAGTCATTTGACTTTGATATCAATGTTGCTCTTGCATCTGCTCAGATCACTTATGATGCTGACG
>CACWNZ010000130.1 GCA_902762335.1 uncultured Ruminococcus sp.
AAGAATTTCTACTTTATGGAGATGAACACGAGGCTCCAGGTAGAGCACCCCGTCACCGAAATGGTGGTGGGCATAGATATAGTGCAGTGGATGATAAGGATAGCCTCGGGGGCAAAGCTCACGGTCACACAGGACAGGGTATATATGCACGGCAACGCCATTGAGTGCCGCATAAATGCCGAGGATGCGGACAATAATTTCCGCCCGAGCTGCGGCACGCTGGATTTCATACATATCCCCGGCGGTCCCTGCGTCAGATTTGACACGGCTATCTATCAGAACTATTCCGTGCCGCCCTATTATGACTCCATGATAGGCAAGCTGATAGTTCAGGCGCGCTCAAGGGAGCTTGCCATAAGAAAAATGAAAATGGCTCTCAGCGAGCTGACTATCAACGGCATAAAGCAGAACAGGGATCTCCATATAGATATTCTTTCCGACCCGGAATTCGTATCGGGAGAATATACCACCGATTTCATGGCGGAAAGAGCTGACA
The DNA here is from genome assembly GCA_902762335.1 of uncultured Ruminococcus sp. Classification (GTDB taxonomy): domain Bacteria; phylum Bacillota; class Clostridia; order Oscillospirales; family Acutalibacteraceae; genus UBA1213. The sequence goes on from CACWNZ010000130.1 coordinate 497, forward strand.
GGAAAAAGGCAAAGCAGTAAACGAGCAGGCTGCAAATTTGTTTAGGCAGGTGTTATAATTGCCGGATCTATTTAATTTTCTCAAGCCGAAGAACGAGCTTGAAAATCAGGGTGTCTTTGCGGAGAATCACCCCTACGTCCCTGAGGAGCTTTGGATAAAATGTCCCGTGTGCAAGAATGCGGTGCTTTCCTCTGACCTTATGGACAACTGCAAGGTATGCCCGAAATGCGGGTACCACTTCCGTATAGCCGCAAGGCAGAGGGTAGAGATGACCGTAGACGAGGGTACCTTTGTTGAAATGGACGCCGATATGAGCAGCGTGAACAAGATAGGCTTTCCCGATTATGAGAAGAAGCTCAAAAGCGCGAAGCTCAGCAGCGGCGAGAACGAATCCGTAATTACGGGAACGGCGGAGATATGCGGAGAAAAGACCGTTATCGCCGTGATGAACTCGCAGTTCATGATGGGCTCTATGGGTACCGTGACGGGCGAGAAGATAACGAGAGCCTTCGAGTACGCCACACAGCACAGACTGCCCGTGGTCATATTCACCGTATCGGGCGGCGCAAGAATGCAGGAGGGCATACTCTCTCTTATGCAAATGGCAAAGACCAGCGGCGCCGTAAAGCTGCACAGCGATGCGGGACTGCTGTATATTACCGTGCTCACCGACCCCACCACGGGCGGAGTTACGGCAAGCTTTGCTATGGAGGGAGATATAATCCTCGCCGAGCCCCACGCGCTGATAGGCTTTGCCGGACCGAGAGTTATAGAACAAACTATCAGACAGAAGCTCCCCAAGGATTTTCAGTCGGCGGAGTTCCTGCTTGAAAAGGGCTTTATAGATGCCGTAGTGCAGCGTAAGGATATGAAAAAAACGCTGTCAAGGCTTATAAGGCTGCATAAAGAAGAGACTGAAGAGGAGGTCACGGAGGAATGAGCGCTTACGATCACGTAACGGACCTACCTCGGTGGATTATATCAGGAGAATATTCGGGGACAGTTTTTTTGAGCTTCACGGCGACAGGAGATTTGCCGACGATAAGGCAGTTATAGGCGGCATTGCCGAGCTCAAGGGAAAGCCCGTTACTGTTATCGGACTTGAAAAGGGAAGAAATCTCAAGGAGAGAATGGCAAGAAATTTCGGCTCGGCTCACCCCGAGGGCTACCGTAAGGCTCTGAGACTGATGAAGCAGGCGGAGAAGTTCAGACGACCCGTTATATGCTTCGTGGATACCTCGGGCGCCTACTGCGGCATAGGCGCGGAGGAGAGAGGACAGGGTCAGGCTATAGCAGAGAATCTTATGGAAATGATGACGCTTAAGACCCCCGTCCTGTCTATCTTCATAGGAGAGGGAGGCAGCGGCGGCGCGCTCGCACTTGCTGTCGCCGATGAGGTATGGATGCTTGAGAACGCCATCTATTCGGTAATATCGCCGGAGGGCTGCGCGAGCATTCTTTGGAAGGACCCGAACAAGACCGCCGAGGCATCGGAGTGTCTCAAGCTGACGGCGCAGGATCTCTTCAAATTGGGCGTTATCGAGAGGATAATAAGAGAGCCTAAGGACATAGAGAGCCGTCTGTTCGACAGCCTGAAGAACCTCATAGCCGAGACCTTCGACAAGAAAATGGCAGTTCCCCCCGAGAAGCTCATTGCAATGAGATATAACCGCTTCAGAAAATTCTGATATTCTTAGTGCATTGTGTTCTGCAATGCACTATTTTTCACAGGGGCGTACTCCCCGTTCAATTACTGATGACCCTTGAGCAAAACTGCGACAACAGCAGATGACCGCATGGTATATCACAGCATGGTCTTCCGGGTATCACGCCTTGCGCAAGGCGCCGTATGCCGCCATGCTGAGGTATTTCATGCCGCCGTATCACTATTGATCTCGGTATCTTAACGGTGATCGTAACAGAGAGGAAAGAAAAAATGCCGCAGCTCAATATAGTTCTTGTAGAGCCCGAGATACCTCAGAATACGGGCAATATAGCCCGTACCTGCGCGGCAACGGGCGCAAGACTGCACATAGTAAAGCCTATGGGCTTTACTCCCGACGACAGACAGCTCAAAAGGGCAGGACTTGACTATTGGCACCTGCTCGATATTACATACTACGAGGGACTTGACGATCTATTCGATAAAAACCGCAATGGCGCTTTTTATTATTTTTCTACTAAGGCGCCGAGAAAATACACCGATATAGCCTACCCCGACAAATGCTATATAGTATTCGGCAAGGAGACCAAGGGACTGCCCGAGAGCCTGCTTTTTGCAAATCCCGAAACCACCGTGCGCATTCCCATGATAAGCGAGGCGCGCAGTCTTAATCTGTCAAATTCTGTGGCTATTGCCGCATACGAGATACTCAGACAGTGGGATTTCCCCGAGCTGCAGAACTTCGGCAGGCTGAGAGAATTCGATTGGAGCAGCTATGCTGCCATAAGCTGAAAGGAAGAAAAGAAATGATAACAGTATCGAACGTATCAATAAACTTCAGCGGTACTCCGCTTTTTTCGGACGTTGACCTCAAATTCACCGACGGCAACTGCTACGGTATAATCGGCGCAAACGGCGCAGGCAAATCGACCTTTCTGCGCGTGCTCTCGGGCGACCTTGAGCCCACTAAGGGCGAGGTAATAATTCCCGAAAATACAAGAATGTCCGTGCTCAAGCAGGATCACTTTGCCTTTGACGACTACACGGTGCTCGACACGGTAATATACGGAAACAAAAAGCTGTATGACGTGATGAAGGAGAAGGACGCTATTTATATGAAGGAGGATTTCTCCGATGAGGACGGCATAAGGGCATCTGAGCTTGAGGCGGAATTCGCCGAGCTCAACGGCTGGGAGGCGGAGAGCGACGCTTCTAAGCTCGTGCAGGGTCTGGGACTTCCCGAGGAGATCCTTTATTCCACAATGAGTACCCTCACGGGCAACGAGAAGGTAAAGATCCTTCTTGCGCAGGCGCTTTTCGGCAATCCCGAGATAATACTGCTTGACGAGCCTACAAACGACCTTGACGTAAAGGCTATTGCATGGCTCGAGGATTTTATTCTCGACTACGAGGGTACGGTAATAGTCGTATCCCACGACAGGCATTTCCTGAATACCGTATGTACCCACATGGTGGATATAGATTATAACAAGATCAAGCTCTACGTCGGCAACTACGAGTTCTGGTACGAGTCGTCACAGCTTATACAGGCTATGATAAAGCAGCAGAACAAAAAGACCGAGGAAAAAATAAGAGAGCTGCAGAGCTTCGTGCAGCGCTTTTCGGCAAACAAATCAAAATCAAAGCAGGCTACATCAAGAAGAAAGCTGCTTGAAAAGCTGACAATAGAGGAGCTGCCTGCCTCAAGCAGAAGGTACCCCTTTGTCGGCTTTACCATGGACAGAGAGGTCGGCAAGGAGGTACTCACGGTAGAGGGTCTTACAAAGACTATCGACGGCGAGAAGGTGCTCGATAACGTATCCTTCCGCATAGAGAGAACGGACAAGGTAGCCTTCCTTTGCGAGAACGAGAACGCCGTTACCGCCCTTTTCGAGATACTTACCGAAAATATGCAGCCCGACGAGGGTACCTTCAAATGGGGCATAAGCACCTCACAGTCCTATTTCCCCAAGGATAATACGAGCTTCTTTGACGGCAACGAGATGACTATAATAGACTGGATACGCCAATACGTCAGGGGCAATGACGACACCGACACCTATCTCAGAGGCTTCCTCGGCAGAATGCTTTTCTCGGGCGACGACGTATTCAAGCCCGTCAACGTTCTCTCGGGCGGCGAAAAGGTGCGCTGTATGCTCTCAAGAATGATGATGTTCGGCGCAAACTGCCTTATCCTCGATCAGCCGACGAATCATCTTGATCTTGAATCTATCACGGCGGTCAATAAGGGTCTGCAAAGCTTCAAGGGGGTCGTTCTCTTTACCTCTCACGACCACGAATTCATATCAACAGTCGCAAACAGGATAATAGTTCTTGAAAAGGACGGCATAAGAGACGTTACGGAATCCTACGACGAATATCTTGCAGAGAGATATCAGGTAGAGTAAATATACGGAGGCGGCAGCATGAGCAGAGCGGACGATTTTTTGGAGCAGTACAGGATACTTGAGGAGGAGCTAACCGACAAGTATAACTATGATGAAAAATACGGCAGTCCCGTGGTGCGCTTTATCACGGAAAAGGAGGGCAAGCCCTTCCGCGATAAGCTGAATTACTGCCGCGAGATAAGAAATTTTCTCTCGCACCATTCCGAAACGGACGGCGAGCCTCTCATAGAGCCCTCGGAAAGCCTGATAAGCTTTCTTGCGCAGGTCAACGACTACCTTCGCAGACCGCCGCTTGCGCTTGAGTTCTCTACGCAGTTTGCCGATATACTCAAGGCGGGGCTTAAGAACAAGGCGGTCACGGTCATGAAAAAAATGCAGAGGTCGGGCTTCTCTCACGTTCCCGTTCTTGAGGGCGGCAGTCTCGTGGGGGTGTTCAGCATAGGTACGTTTTTCGCCTTCGCTCTGAAAAACGGTCTTACCTCGCTTGATGACGAAATGCTGATAGAGGATTTTCTTGAGTTCCTGCCGCCCGACAAACACGAAAACGAGAGATTTCTCTTTATGCCGAAAACCGTGTCTCTGTTTGACGTGAAGAACGAATTTGAAAAACGCTCGCAGCGCAGCAAAAGGCTCGCTGTGATATTCATAACCGACAACGGCTCATCGGACGGGCGCATACTCGGTATGCTTACACCGTGGGACGTTGTCAACGAAAGATGATACATACGGGCGGTGATATTATGCCGACAAGAAAAAGAGTGCTTGCCGCAATGAGCGGCGGCGTTGACAGCTCGGTAGCGGCTGCGGTGCTTTTGCGCGACTACGACGTTGCGGGCGCTACGATGAAGCTTTTTTCAAACGAGGATATACAGCTTGACAGGGGCAAGACCTGCTGCAGTCTTGACGACGTTCAGGACGCCCGCTATGCCGCAAACAGGCTCGGCATAGAACATTACGTTTTCGGCTTCGGCGGTCGCTTCAGGGAGTGCGTTATAGACCGCTTCTGCAATGCCTATATCAACGGTCTTACGCCTAACCCCTGCATAGACTGCAACCGCTTCATAAAGTTCGATGCCCTGCTCAACAGGGCTGAGGAGCTGGGCTTTGATTACGTAGCGACAGGGCATTATGCAAGGATAAGATATGATGAAAATACGGCGCGATGGCAGCTTCTCAAGGGGCTCGATGTATCTAAGGATCAGAGCTACGTGCTTTACGGCATAACGCAGGAGCAGCTTTCAAAAACGCTTTTCCCCGTAGGCGAGCTTACAAAGGCGCAGACGAGAGAAACGGCAAGATCGCTCGGTCTGCTCAATGCGGAAAAGCCCGACAGTCAGGATATATGCTTCGTACCCGACGGCGACTATGCGGGCTTTATAGAGAGGTACACGGGCAGGAGTTTCCCCAAGGGAAATTTCGTTGATGTAAACGGAAACATCTTAGGCGAGCACGGCGGGCTTATCAGGTACACGGTAGGACAGCGCAAGGGCTTGGGCGCATCCTTCGGCAAGCCCATGTACGTTCTTTCTAAGGATGCTGCAAGCAACACCGTCGTTCTCGGCAGCAACGAGGAGCTTTTCAGCGACACGGTATATGCCGATGAGGTGAATTGGGTATCTATCCCCTGTCCCGATTCTCCCGTAAGGGTAGAAGCGAAGATCCGCTACAATCACCCCGCGCAGCCCGCAACTCTCTACCCCCTTTCGGAAAACAGCATAAAGGTCGTCTTTGATTCCCCCCAGCGCGCCCCCACCCCCGGTCAGGCGCTCGTCTGCTACTCCGACACCCTCCTCCTCTGCGGCGGCGCCGGCAAGCTGCCGGTGCCGATTCGCGGCGCGGCTTTCTTTTAGTATTATACTTTATGCCCGCGGCATCCGGCACGGCGCCGCTTTAGCGGCGTATGGTACTATCCACG
>CACWNZ010000131.1 GCA_902762335.1 uncultured Ruminococcus sp.
CTCAGACTGTTCCGAAGGCTCGGACTGTTCCGAAGGCTCAGACTGTTCCGAAGGCTCGGACTGTTCCGAAGGCTCAGACTGTTCCGAAGGCTCGGACTGCTCCGAAGGCTCGGACTGTTCCGAAGGTCCGGACTGTTCCGAAGGCTCGGACTGTTCCGAAGGCTCAGACTGTTCCGAAGGCTCCGACTGCTCGGAAGGCTCGGACTGTTCCGAAGGCTCCGACTGCTCGGAAGGCTCGGACTGCTCGGACGGTTTTTCTCCCTCGGCGATAAAGAGCCACTTGACGTCTCCGATCATTCCGGCAGTTTCATTTCCCGCCTGCTGGTCAAAATACAGATTCAGATTAAGCTCCTTTTCTTCACCGGGCGCAAATCGTCCCAGAAGAAGTTCCTCGTCCATGGCAAAGCCGCCTGCGCCCGAGCAGAGGATATTTCCCTTGCTGTCGGTCACCGTAAGACGGACGTGACGGTCAAACAGCTCCTTTATGCGCTGCTGTTCGGCATTATTCTCCGTCATACCCTCAGCCATGAGATATATGCCGACGTCGGACTGCCATTCGTTTGAGAGCCTTATCTGCTGCGTACGGGCGCTGCCGGGTACCATTTTTTCAAGGTTGAACAGCCTTCCTTCACTGCCCTCAAAGCGGAAGCCTGTTTCGGGGGCGATAAAGGCAACGGAGGACGCAGTTTTCTGCTGTGAATCGGGAAGGTCGGTTATCCCCAGCACCTCGGGATCCATATTCCAGAAGGAAAGACCGCTTTCAGCCGCCTGTACCATTTCCATGTATACGGTAAGGTCCACGCGGATCTTTGACGAGCCCCTGTCTCCGAAGGAATCGGTTATAGTAATACTGTCAAAAATCGGAGTGGTGACCTCGTCGGGCGAGATGATCCCCTTATAATAATATCTGCCGTCGTCTTCGTTAAAGTACCAATCCTCAAGGTTATAATTCAGCTTTATCAGATCGCTGCCGGCTTCTGTTCCGTCAATAAGCTTGCCTTCCTCAGAACGGGTACTGCCTATAAGACTCTCTACCTTTACGCGCACGCAGGCATCAACGTCGCCGGTATTCTGTACCGACGCCTTTCGGGGCAGAGTTTCGGAAACGGACATAGTAAGCTCCGTATCCTCAAAGTCGATTATAGCTCCGCGTACAGTTCCTACGGAAAGCCTGCCTACGGTCTCATCAGCCTTTCGCCATTGAGCAATAGTGATGCCTGCTGAAGCAAGGCAGACCAATGAAGCCGCAAGGCACGCTGCCGCGCACACCCGCCGAAGCCGCCTGCGCCTCTTTATTTTACTGTTCATCTGGTCGTTTCCTCCCTTCAGCATTCAAAAAGCCGGTCACAGATCCGCTCTCAGCTCCCATACAGGTCATCAGGGCTGTGCGGGAGCGGTATAGTTATCATTGAACCATGCTATAAACGCGTTGTCATCATCATCGTCACAGGGGTTGTTATCCGCCTGTATAGCCTCGGCATCGAGCTTGATGTCGAACTTGCCGAGGGTGATTATCTCACTGTGGACCGCGTTGTTTGACCAATCCGACGGGAACACGAGTGTAGTAAACAGAGGCGCGCCCTCGTCCGTAGTGGCAAAGATATAATCCTCCGCATCTTTATAGTAGAAGTAATAATTATATCCCTCATTTGCAGCATCGTCAGCCGCCACCTTGATATAGTTGGTCTCATTGAAGGTGGCAAGAGCCGCAGCCTCTACCTCAGCCTCGGTATAAGTACCGTCAACGGGCAGAGCGGCGTGGTCGGGATCGTACTTTATCGCCTTTTCGATAAGGGCGATCCTGTCCGCATCCGTTATTATTGAATCGTCCGCCTGATCTATGTAGGTGACCTTGAAGCGGTAGTATACGTTGTTGTCGGTCGTAACGGTGGGCTTCTTTTCATAGATATCGCCGGGAAGAAGATCGGGCTCATCGTCGGGATCGGGCCAATCGCCCTAATCGATATCCACGTCAAGGTCGGTCGTAACGTTGATCTTATTCGTCCTTGATGCCGAATCGGTCAGATACGCAAGCGATCCTCCCGCAACGATGGTGGTTACCAGAGCCGCGCACAAAACGGCAACGGTCACTTTTTTCTTGTTTGCTTTACTCATGACATATACCTCCTGGATTTGTTTTTATTTTCATTCCTTTCGGAATAACCTGCGGTTTTCACAGTGAGAGCGGATTCTCCGCAGACGGCGTACCGGGAAAAACTATGGCTCCGTTCACACCGCTCTGACGGAACGACTGATAATCGGTCAGTCTGTTGCCCTGCATTGCAAAGCCTTCAACGTAAACGGCAAAGCCGCCTATACCCTTGAGAAACGCAACGTCGGCAGAAGATGTGGACTCCTTAAGGCTTACCGCCGTAAAAAATCGTGTCGACCTCTTTGGCAATTTCCTCATCCGAATCGCTGTTATAATCGATCTCGATGATCTGCGATACCCTGAGCATATCCGAAGCGTTCAGCGGGATACCCTTTTTTGAGGCGTTCATGCCGCCCGCTCCCGCATAAACGAAGGTCACCTTGACAGCCGCCCATACGGGCATCTCTTCCGACGTGTTTACGATATAGGGGTCCTTCGGAGATGAGGATCCCGGTATCATGTTTACGGCGCGGTCAATGCCGTAACTTCTTGCGGCGCCGTTTGAATACGCAGAGGCTCTTGTGCCTGCCGACGGATCGTCGGGATCAAACACCGGAGAGTCATAGCTCCCGCCTGCGTATCCGTATACCGGGACCTCGGCGCCGCTTCCGTTGTCACGGTATTCATATACCGCTTTTTCTTCTCCGTTTACAACGGTATAGTTTATAACACCGTCCCATTCCGGCTCAAGAAGAACGGCGCTCACGGAATCTCCGACAAGATTTATGTGATTTATCCTGACGGCGGAATCCTGCAGTAATGCCTGAGTGATGCCTGCGCTCAGGAGCAGCACGACAGCAAGAACGGCAGCAAGAAAAGCAGCTGTCAGGTATTTTCTATTTTTTCTCATCGGCATTACCTCCTTCATTGCGGATCCTTTCGGGGGAGCCTTCCCCTCCGGGAGCGTTTTCCTCATCGGACGGCGGCTCTTCCGTTCCGTCCGGCTGCTCCTCTTCGGAGCTTTTGCTCTCCGCTTTTGCGGGGAAGAACAGCACCCTTATCAGCAGAATGATTATGACGAGGGATATAACAGCCGTTATAGCGATTATTATCCCCGCGGGTGTCGACAGCCATATACCGAACCAGCCTATCAGCGGGATATGCCCCCATACTCTTCCGAGTACGTTATCATATCTTACGGGAGCATCGATAGTATTGTTGGCTATGCCCTTTGTCGTCAGCGTCATTCTTGCGGGATCCTTTTTTACTACGCGGTGCGTGACAAGATTAAGGTTTTCATCACGCACGTAGGTCACGTCGTCCCCTATCACAATATCGTCGTATTCCGCGGGAACGATGATGAGCAGGCTTCCTACGAGCAGCTCAGGCTCCATTGAGCCCGAGACTACCGCTTTGAGCTGAACGTGGAAGCACAGTCTCAGTATCAGCACCGATATGAGCATGACCGATATCAGTACGATAAGAACGTTGAGTATTATATTTCCTGCTTTTTTCAATAGGCCCAACCTCCTTTATGCTTCGCGTCACGGACTATCCCGGACGCAGCTCTGCGGGAAGATCGGTAACGTAATAATATACGTAACCGGCGACCACGATCCCCTGTGCGTTTTTGATCCTTCCGGTCACCTTTGCCTGATAGAAGGCTGCGCTGCTATAGGTGCCGCCTGCATAGGTGACTTTCCACGGTACCATAATATCGCCCTGCACACGGGACGTTGCGCCCAGATTGATGAACGCCTTTATACCTATGCTGACGAGGTTTTTGCTCAGCTTTATCGAGGTAACGCCCTTAAGATTGGCAAAGGCTTCGGTACCTATAGCGGTAGTCCCGTTGCCGATAACGATCTGTGTCGTGACTGTCTGACCGCTTGAATAGAACGCACGGGCTGCGATCACCCTGATGTTATCGGGTATGGTTATCACAGAAATATTGGTGTCCTTGAAGGTCTGTTCGTTGATAGCTCTTATACCCGACCCGATATTCAGTGTGCGGATATTGGTACAGCCCTCAAAGGCGCTTCTTCCGAGATAATAAACGCTGTTCGGGATAGTTATGCTTGTAAGCGAGGTGTTCTTGCAGCCGCTGAAGGCGCTCTGACCTATTTCGGAAATGCCGTTTCCTAAGGTGATGCTCTTCAGGCTCGTACTGTTGGAGAAGGCTCCGTCCCAGATATACTTGACGGTACCGGGAACAGAGAGAGAGGTCAGACTTGATTTATTGAACGCAGAAGGTCCTATGCTCTTCACGGTAGAGGGAATGGTTATTCCGGTAAAGCTTGAGCCCGATGAACTCCAGCGTAAAATATAGCTGTGCACACCGCCGGCAATAACGTAGGTATCGTCCTCTACGGTCATTGTACCCCTGCCCCTGCTGTCCGTTGCATAGAGTATCTTGCTGCCGTCCTGCGCCTTGATATATATAACGCCCGAGCTGTCGGCATATACCTTGCCCTCTACGTTATGGTTATAAGTAAACGGCGAATAGTCAAAAACGAGACTTCCCATGTATCTGATATTCTTCATCGTTTTGAAGGTTATATCACGCAGGTAGCAATCCGAGAATGCGCTGCCTCCCAGGCACTTTATTGTTGAAGGCAGGGACAGGCTGCTCAGATCGGTACAGTTATTGAAGGCACTCGGAAGGATATACTCGGTACCCTCGGGAACGACAATTTCACCGCTCGGGCGCGGAGAGCCCTTGTAGCCGCAGAGGATCTTTCCGTTGAGGATATAGATAAGATCTCCTGCCGAGGCGGCATTATATACGGACGTATAAATCGGCGTTCCGCTGAAGTTTGTCGTTATGCAGGCTACGGAATCGGGTATGGTGATATCCGTAAGACTTGTGTCGCCGCTGAACGAGCTGGCCAGATAGGTGACGCTGTCCGGTATAGTAAAGCTTGTAAGATTAGGACAGCCGCCGAAGGAGCCCATGAGTCTTGTAACGCCGTCAAGAACGGTGATAGACGTGATGCTTGTGCGCGAATCGCTGAACATATTGCTGATAGAATAGTAGGACGTTCCGCCTATCGTATTGTTATAATCGTAGTTGATCGTTTCACCTATGGTAACGTGCTTTATCTTTGTCAGACCCGCAAAAGCATCGGTATAATAATAGGTGTAGTTGTTTACCTTTTTGCTGTACTTTGAGGTATACATTACAGTGTTGGGGATAGTGATGTCCTCAAGCTCAGTACAGCCTCTGAACGCGTATGAGCCGAGTGTTGTCACACCGTCGATGATAACGACCTTTTTGATGCTGTTATTGTTGCCGAAAATGTTTTTCATGGCATTGGACTCCGAGACGGGTCCGCCTATAGTGACCTCCTCAAGGCTCGTGCAGCCCGAAAAAGCATTGCTGCCTATTTTTGTCATGCTTTCCGAGAAGGTAAGCACTCTCAGCTTCGTCCAGCCGCTGAACGCGCTCTGATCTATCACTCTTACGGAATCCGGAACGGAGAATACCGTCATCGAGCTGCAGTTTGTAAACGCGCTGCTGTTTATCTGCCTTACGTTCGTATCCGGAGTAGTATCAGGATCATAACCGGGCTCATACTCCGAGCGCAGAGCATACTTTATGCTTGTAAGCCCCGTGCAGCCGTAGCAAAGACCGGCAGGCACCGCATTGATGCTGTACGGTATGATTATCTCCGTGAGGGAGCTGCAGCCCTTGAACGCGTAGGTACCGAGAGACGTAAGCGTACCCAAAGGATAGCTGACCTGCCGCAGACCCGAACAGTTATTGAACGCATAGGTACCGATAGTCTTTACCGATGCGGGAAGCGCGGCGGACGACAGTGAGGTACAGCCGGAGAATGTGTACGAGCCTACGGAGACAAGCTCGTCAGGGTATTCAACGCTCGCAAGCGAGGAACAGTTATTGAACAGATAATTGGAAAGTGCGGTAACGCCGTCAGGGATATCTATACTCTGAAGAGAGGTGCAGCCGTCGAAGGCGTTGTTTCCGAAGGAGGTGAGCTGAGAAGGAAGCTCTATCTCTTCAAGGGAGGAACACTTAGGGAAACACTGAATAAAGCACCTTATACTGAGCAAAAAAGCAAATGACATGATTTTTTCACAAAGCAAACGGATTATAACCGAAAAATACCCTAAAAACACGCTATATCAGTGGTTTTTGAGGGTTCTTACCCTCAAAAGGGCGCACTTATCCCACAGCTTGTACAGAATGTTTTTTTGCGTAAGCGTACATCAGCAGATTTGTACAGGCAAACAGGACATTCAGCTTATGCAGATTTTTTGCGATCCCGCGATAGCGAACTTTTGTAAATTTGAAACGAACCTTGATATAATGAAATGCGTGTTCTACCTTGCAGCGGACAGATGATTTGCGATGATCAATTTCTTTTTCCCAGTTGACAGCATTGTCTGAAACATCCTTGATGCTTTTCGGTCTGCGTACAATACGGAAATCTATTTTGCTGAAATGCTCATTATTTACGATCTCTTCACGCTTTTCAATACCGATGTATCCGGAATCACCATATGCTACTTCATCATCTTCCCGAAGCAGCTTGTGTGCTTCTGTTATATCATGAACATTTGCAGGTGTTGCTGTAATGGTATGAACATAACCCGTTCCGGCATCTGCTCCGATATGGCATTTCATTCCGAAACGCCATTCGTTGCCCTTCTTTGTCTGGTGCATTTCAGGATCTCTGGCTTTCTCTTGATTCTTAGTTGAGCTTGGTGCATTTATGATCGTTGCATCTACGATCGTACCGCCCTTCATCATTGCCCCGCCCTGCTCGAGAACATAATTGATAGCCTTGAACATCTGCTCTCCAAGATGGTTCTTCTCCAAAAGGTGTCTGAATTTGAGCAGTGTTGTGGCATCAGGTACCTGTTCTTCGTTGAAATCAATTCCCATAAACTTTCTGAACGCATAGCTGTCATAGATTGCATCCTCAATTCCTTCATCCGAAAGATTGAACCACACCTGAAGAAGATACATTCTAAGCATCTTTTCAATTCCCCTTGTGGGTCTGCCACGCTTTCCTTTGGGATAGTAGGGTCTTACAAATTCAACCCATTCATCCCACGGGATAATTTCTTCCATTACATCGAGAAATTCTTCTCTTTTGGTTTTCTTTTTTCTTTTGCTGTACTCATAATCGCTGAATGTCATCTGGCTCATTTTGCTCGCTCCTATGCTTTTTACTCTGTAACTATATTATAGCATGCTCTGAGCCATTTATAATTCATTATTCTCATATAGAATTATAAATTTCGATTCCATTTATAATTCATTATTCTCATATAGAATTATAAATTTCGATTAAATCAGTGTTTCCTTAGTATTGATTGTAACTTAGGGCTGTTTTGCCGATCATCACCAACTATTGTTTATTAAATGACGCATGTGACATCTATGACGCTTTTGACATTATTTTGATGATATACAACTAATCATTAAGAAAAAGCTATGATTAAGTACTTTTTGGTTTTGAGCACTTATTTTTTCAAGTAACACTTGTGTCCACCATGTAAAAGCAAAAACAAACATCCATATCATATGATAGTAATCTATTGTCTAAATAAACGTCATTTGCGTCATAAGCGTCATTTCAGCAGTATTAGTGCTACTTTTATAGTGACAAGCTGCGTCACCATGATAAAGGATGATGGTACTGTCATCCTGTTTTCATTTTTTAGGATTATATACTTGTATTCCTTGATCCACGGAAGACAAAATCAAAAAAGTAATCATTCCATCAATTAATACAGATATTGCAAACTACCGTCATAACCGTCATAATTGTCATTTATACTAAGGATTCATATAACATAAGCATGTGTTGTTCATAATTCCGAGTACTCTGAAACAGATCATCTGTCACTGCCATGACAGGCAAATGATAATCAGCGTCACTAAAAAAGCCGCATGGACAGCGGGATCCTGACAATCATGACACTTATGACGCTATTTTGTAGGATTTTTTAAATCGCATATTATTGTTATTATACTATTTAATCATAAAATAGTAGACAAAATATATATTTTGATGTACAATGTAAACGGTGATGAAAAATGAGGATAATATATAAAATAAGCGAAGAAGAAGCAAACAAAATAGCAGAAATAAGAAAGACAATAAAAAACAAGATGACGGACAAAAAACTTTATGCAGTCGAACTTCGTGGAAGAGGAAAAAGTAACCCTGAAATTGCCGAAAAGCTTGATACTTCCCCAAAAGTAATAAGCAAATGGGTGAGTGCCTATAAAAAGGGCGGAGTGGAAGCTTTGTTTGAACACAGAAAAGGCGGCAATCATCGAAATATGAGTTATGAAGAAGAAGAAAAAATATTGTCGGAATTTTCAAAACAAGCCGAACAAGGGAAAATCGTGGAAGTGAGCGAGATAAAAAAATCATATGATAAAGCAGTGGGTCGTGAAACAAAGCCGACACAAATTTATGCTTTATTGAAAAGGCACGAGTGGACGAAAAAAATGCCGAGAAGCCGACATCCTAAAAAAGCAAAGGATGGAGTCATAGAAGCTTCAAAAAAAAATTAAATGTTTAGAAAATGAGAAAAAGCAGTTATTTCCTGATAAAAAGGTACGGCTGATGTTTCAGGACGAAGCCGGATTCGGCAGGATCAATAAGCCCAAGAGATGTTGGAGTAAAAAAGGTGTTCGCCCATGCGTACCATGTCACCATATCAGAGAATATATGTATGCATACGGTGCGGTTGAACCAAAAACAGGAGAGAATTATTTTCTGATACTTCCTCGCTGCAATACGGTTTGTATGAATATGTTTTTGGAAAATTTGTCCCGGAGTTATTGTGATGACATCATTGTATTGGTATGCGATGGTGCATCATGGCATAAATCAAAAACTTTGGAAATACCTCAAAATATATTTCTTATCGGTATTCCTCCCTATACACCTGAAATGAATCCTATTGAGCAGATATGGAGAGAAATCAGAACACAAGGCTTTAAAAATGAAGCATTTTCC
>CACWNZ010000132.1 GCA_902762335.1 uncultured Ruminococcus sp.
TTCAACGACATCCCATACTTCTATACCGCGAATACGACTATAAAGCATGGGCGCGGGCATGAAGCGACGTCCCAAGAGAAAGCCGTGCCGCGAATCGGCACCGGCGGCTCGCCGGCGCGAATCGGCACCGGCGGTTCGCCGGAGCCGGGGGAGAAAAAAATATGAAAAAAGATATAGATTTTTTTTAAGGAATGTGTTATTATAGAATAGACCTGTTACGGGTCGATAAAACGGACAACGGATCCATATTGTAAAAAGCGCCCCACGGCGCAGGCTGAGCATATAACAGCGATAAAAGGGAGTTTTAATTATGGTAAAAAGACTGATCTTCGTAACATCGCCGCCTGCATGCGGAAAGACGAGACTTTCAAAAAAGCTTGCAACAGAGCTGAAACATATCGTATATCTTGATAAGGACACGCTGATACCCCTCTCAAAGCAGATATTTGCCGTTGCGGGCGAGGAATATAACCGCAGCTCCGAGTTCTTCGAGAAGGAGATCCGCGATTATGAATATGACGTTATCCTCGACCTTGCCTTTGAGGCTCTGCGCTATGCCGACCTCGTTATGGTAAACGCGCCCTTCACAAGAGAGATACGCGACAACGAATATATAAAGGCGCTCAGGGCTAAGCTTGCCGAGGCGGGAGCAAAGCTCTCCGTTTTCTGGGTGGTCACCGACCCCGAGGTCTGTCATCAGCGCATGATAGACAGGAATTCCGACCGCGATACCTGGAAGCTTGAGCATTGGGACGAGTACCTTGCTACGGTAAACTTCAATATTCCAGAGAATCTGCGCGACCCCGACGATGAGGCTTCGCTTATCCTTTATCACAATTCTACCGACGAAATGGCTGCCGAGGACTTCGATAAGATAATGGAGATATTCAAGGATTACGACTGAGCCCGTTGTTCCCGTGAAAAAATCGGAGTTTTCCGACCTTTTCTCCGCAGACGGTGCAGCAGCGCATATTGCGGAGGAGCAGGAGACGTGATATTATATATTCGTCAGGAAAAACCGATGAACGAACGAAAACGGGGGTGAAGGTCATGCTGGGTTGGATCATCTTATGCATAGTTATCGTATTGATGGTCGCTGTGGGCTTCAGGAACGCAAATCACAGATACACCGTTGGCAGCGGTCTTTTCAAAAGAAGCGATGCCAATCTTGAAAAGGAAAAGCACCTTGACCCTGCCGATTATCAGTATTATAACAGCAGCGATAAGCTGAAATAAGCTGTCGCCGATAACAGAATATCGCTACAAACGGCTGTCTGCGGAGCTATCTGCGGACAGTCTCTTTATTTTCTGCGGGATTTTTCACTCTGCGCGGCGGTTTTTTTATATTTGACCTTGAAAGCGGAGCGGTTTGTGTGGTATAATACTAAAGTTAATATGCTGTGGCAATGCAGCTTTGTGATTATTCTGCAAGGGAATAATTCATTGATCATAGAAAGGAAAGATAATATGAGAAAAGAAAACCAATACCGCACACATTACTGCGGCGAGCTGAGAGAGACCGATATAGGAAAGAGCGTGCGCGTAGCGGGCTGGGTAGAGAATATCCGCGACCACGGCGGCGTAATGTTCCTTGATATCCGCGACCACTACGGAGTAGTTCAGGTAGTCGTGCATGATGATAAGCTGCTTGAGAATATCAACAAGGAATGCACCGTGACCGTAGGCGGCAAAGTGACCAAGAGAGACGAGGATACCGTAAACCCCAAAATAGCCACGGGTACCGTTGAGATACACTCGGAGGATATAACCGTTCTCGGCAAGGCGCCCCAGAGCCTTCCCTTTGAGGTGCAGACCTCTACGGAGGTCAAGGAGGATCTGAGGCTGCGCTATCGTTTTCTTGACCTGAGAAACAGAAAGGTACACAACAATATAGTAATGCGCGCCGAGCTCATATCATTTCTGCGCGCAAAAATGACGGAAATGGGCTTTATCGAGATACAGACCCCCATACTCTCCTGCTCGTCACCCGAGGGCGCAAGGGACTATCTTATCCCGAGCAGAAAGCACAAGGGAATGTTCTACGCGCTGCCGCAGGCTCCGCAGATCTTCAAGCAGCTCCTCATGGTGTCGGGCTTTGATAAATACTTCCAGATAGCGCCCTGCTTCCGTGATGAGGACGCAAGAGCCGACCGTTCACCCGGCGAGTTCTATCAGCTTGACTTTGAAATGGCGTTTGCCGAGCAGGAGGACGTATTTGCGGCAGCAGAGGACGTTCTTTATGCGGCGTTCACCAAGTTCTCAAAGAAGGAGGTATCCAAGCCCCCGTTCAGAAGGATACCCTTTGCGGAGGCTATGCTCACCTACGGCACCGATAAGCCCGACCTGAGAAACCCGCTTCTTATAAAGGATATAAGTCCCATGTTCGAGGAGACCGACTTTGCGCCCTTCCGCAAAAAGACCGTAAGGAGCATAAACGTTCCCGCAGCGGCGGCGCAGTCGAAAAAATGGTTCAAGAACATGGAGGAGTTCGCGCTCTCCATTGGCATGAAGGGTCTCGGCTACGTAAAGGTAAGGGACGACATGAGCTTTGACGGACCTATCGACAAGTTCCTCAAGGAAGGCGACAGAGAGAAGCTCATAGAAATAAACGGCTCAAAGGCGGGCGACGTTATATACTTTATCGCCGATACGAAGGAGCAGGCTCCCGTTCTTGCGGGACAGATAAGAACGGAGGTCGCAAAGAGGCTGGGTCTTATAGACGAGAGCCGCTTTGAAATGTGCTTTATTACCGATTTCCCCATGTACGAGATAGACGAGGAGACGGGCAAGGTAATATTCACCCACAACCCGTTCTCAATGCCTCAGGGCGGAATGCAGGCTCTGCTTGAGAAGGAGCCCACCGAGGTGCTCGCATATCAGTACGATATAGTCTGCAACGGCGTAGAGCTCTCATCGGGCGCAGTGAGAAACCACGACCTCGATATAATGGTAAAGGCTTTCGATATAGCGGGCTACAGCGAGGACGAGCTGAAAACCAAGTTCCGTTCGCTGTATAACGCCTTCAGATACGGCGCGCCGCCCCATGCGGGCATGGCTCCGGGCGTAGACAGAATGCTCATGCTGCTTGCGGAGGAGGAGAATATCCGCGAGGTAATAGCCTTCCCGATGAACAGCAACGCGCAGGATCTTCTTTTAGGCTCGCCCACAGAGGTAACGGAGCAGCAGCTCCGCGAGGTGCATATAAAAATTCGCTGAGATCTGAAACAGTAAAGACATGGAAATGAGGGATATGCGATGAAAAGAATTATCAAAGGTCCGGCTCTGTTTTTAGCGGTGCTCATGCTCGTAATGAACTGTCTTTTCCTCACGGCTTATGCCGATGAGAGCAGCGACGCGCAGGTGTCCGACACGTCACAGGCTTCGGGAGAAGAAAACGCCGACCATTCCGACGTTGCCAATGACGGACAGATGAATCTTGACGTGGTGTTCGTTCTTGATGCAAGCGGCTCAATGACGAAATCCGACCCCAAGAAGATAGCCATAGATGCCTACAGGCTTTTTGTCGACCTGCTCGATGATTCCTGCGGCATAGGCTACGTCGTATATACCCACGAGATAATAGAAAAGGGCGATATAGTAGACGTAAGCGACAAGGCGGGTCTTGAGGCGACCAAAAAGAAAATGGCGTCCATCAAGTATGACCTTGACGGCTTCACCGATATAGCTCTCGGTCTTACGGAGGCTAAGGATATACTTACCGACAAGAAGTACAAGGACGACCACAGACAGAAGGTAATAATACTTCTCACGGACGGCAATACGGCTCTGCCCAAGGAAGGCAGACCTCTTGACGAGGCTGATGCCGAAATGGAAGCCACCCTCATGACCCTGTACGACAGACAGA
Source organism: uncultured Ruminococcus sp. (assembly GCA_902762335.1). Lineage (GTDB taxonomy): Bacteria > Bacillota > Clostridia > Oscillospirales > Acutalibacteraceae > UBA1213. Next base: position 3,866 of record CACWNZ010000132.1, read on the forward strand.
TACCGGTATATTCTATCGGACTCAACTACAACGGCAAGATGAAGGCTATGAGTACCCTTGAATCAATTCAGAATCAGGTGGACGATATAAAAATGCAGCTCGGTGACGAGAACGTTATGACAACAGGCTGCTATATCTATGAGCTGAGCGACGATCAGTGTTCCGTAGCTTACGGAGACTGTTATGTTTCAAGTCTCCTTGATTCCGCACGGGTGACAAATGTTCTTGCGGAAGACGATAACGGTTTTGTAGGCATAGATATGCTCCTGAAAAGCAACCCGGATGTAATTTTCTGTGACACGGGCATAGCAGACAAGATCGCAGGAAACGAAGATCTGCGCAGCTTAAAGGCTCTCGACAGCGGCAAAATATTTACTCTCCCGAAAAAGTACGTTCAGCTCCAGGGAAAGACGCGTATTATCACGGTAGATTATATTGCCGACAAGGCTCATGATTCATATCAGAGCACGCAGAAATGGCCCGAAGAGTTCCAAGATGCCGCGGAGAAATACGTGCCTCCGTTTACTCCAAAGGAAGGTATCTACTATACCGTCGGTGAAACGTATAAGAACATTAAGGATGTTGAAGAAAGACTGATCAGTCTGGGATATATGGAAGGCACAGCGGACGAGACTTTTACCGAAGACACCGCTAATGCCGTGAAGTATTTCCAAAGTATGAATAACCTTGAGGTTACCGGAATTGCCGATTATAAAACATTGTCTGTCCTTTTGTCGGATAAAGCACTTGCAAACAACGGCTCGGGTAATGATGAGGTCACAGTAGAATACTGATAGTGTAACTGCCGCACGGACGTATGTTTCCTGCGGCAGTTTTTGTTAACGACGATGATTCCGATAAATAATATCAAGTGAGAAATATATTTCCCCTGAATTTTTTAAAAAATATGTTGATTAAATGCTTACTATATGTTATAATCGTATCACATAGTTTTATGTTATTACAATTCGTTGTAATACGTTATTCTATGTAATGTATGTACACACAGAGCACAGAGTTTTCAATTCTGTGTGATGTGTGTTATTGCAAGTTCTGCCGCAGAGAGATCTGCGGTTTTATTTTTTGCACTCTTTTATTTACAAAATATTTCCGATACGGGCTGTATAATTATAGAACCGGGATAAACTCATGAATGATCATTGCAAAAAAAGCAGAGAAAAACGTAAAAAAGGTTGATTTTTTTCGATAATAAGGGTATAATGGTATATAAAAGTGGGA
>CACWNZ010000133.1 GCA_902762335.1 uncultured Ruminococcus sp.
ACCAGAATAGCCATGGTAATGGATCACTTCACGCCCAACAAGGACATCAAGGCTGCCGAGCAGTGCAAGCAGGTAAGGCAGTTTGCGGACAAGTACGACATAAAGAACTTCTTTGACGTGGGTCAGATGGGCATAGAACATTCACTTCTGCCCGAAAAGGGTCTTGTGGGTCCCGGTACGCTGTGCATAGGCGCAGACTCCCACACCTGTACATACGGCGCTCTCGGCGCTTTTTCAACGGGCGTAGGCTCTACGGATATGGCTGCAGGCATGATAAGCGGCAAGACCTGGTTCAAGGTGCCTTCGGCGATCAAATTCAATCTGATAAACAAGCCCGCAAAATATATCAGCGGCAAGGACGTTATACTCCATATCATAGGCATGATAGGCGTTGACGGCGCGCTTTACAGATCAATGGAATTCTTCGGCGACGGACTGAAGTATCTCTCGATAGACGACAGACTGTGCATTGCCAATATGGCTATAGAAGCAGGCGCAAAGAACGGCATCTTCCCCGTAGACGACGTTACAAGGGCATATATAAAGGACAGATTCAAGGGCGAGCCCGTGGAATACACCGCAGACGACGATGCCGAGTATGACGAGGAATACACGATAGACCTCTCCGCCCTTCGCCCCACTGTAGCCTTCCCTCATCTGCCCGAAAACGCAAGAACGGTAGACGAGATAGCTCCCGATGAGGTAAAGATAGATCAGGCGGTCATAGGCTCCTGCACTAACGGAAGGATCTCCGACCTCAGAGCCGCCGCAGATGTGCTCAGGGGCAAAAAGGTCGCCAAGGGCGTAAGATGTATAATCATACCGAGCACACAGAGCGTATATCTGCAGGCAATGCACGAGGGTCTTTTCGATATATTCATCGAGGCGGGCGCGGTAGTATCCACCCCCACCTGCGGTCCCTGTCTGGGAGGACACATGGGCATTCTTGCAAAGGGCGAGCGCGCTATATCCACGACCAACCGCAATTTTGTCGGCAGAATGGGTCACGTTGAGTCGGAGGTCTATCTTGCAAGCCCCGCAGTAGCCGCCGCAAGCGCAGTAACAGGCTATATAACCGACCCCGCAAAGGTATGCGAGGGCTGAGAAAGGAAGACAGATATGAAAGCACAGGGTACAGTACATAAATACGGCGACAACGTAGATACGGACGTTATAATCCCCGCAAGATACCTTAACACAAGCTCGCACAAGGAGCTTGCGCAGCACTGCATGGAGGATATAGACATAGACTTTACCAAAAAGGTCAGGGAAGGCGACATCATAGTAGCCGAAAAGAACTTCGGCTGCGGCTCATCGCGCGAGCACGCGCCCATAGCCATAAAGGCTTCGGGCATAAGCTGCGTAATAGCCTCGACCTTTGCGCGTATCTTCTACAGGAACGCGATAAACATCGGTCTGCCCATACTCGAATGCGAGGAGGCTTCCAAAGAGATAAAGAGCGGCGATGAGGTCGCCGTTGACTTTGACACAGGCGTCATCACCGACATTACAACGGGCAAGACCTATCAGGCAGAGCCCTTCCCGCCCTTTATTCAGGAGATAATCAAGGACGGCGGACTTATCAGGCACGTTACTAAGTAAAAAAGCTTCCCGCAGAGTGCGGAAAGCGAAAAAATTCATCGGGAGCTGACCGCAGATCAACGCAGTCAGCTCCCGATATTTTATCTTGCAACGTAGCCTATTTTCTTCATGACCTTGTCGAGGGTGCGCTGTGAGAGCCTCAGGGCGAACTCGGCGCTCTTGCGGTACTGCTCCTCAAGATAAGCCTTGTCTGCGATAAGCCTGTCAAAGCGTTCCTGAATAGGTCTTACCTTTTCTACAACGGCTTCGCCTACGGCGGTCTTGAAGTCGCCGTAGCCCTTGCCCTCGAATTCTGCGGTTATCTCGTCGGTCGTCTTGCCCGTAACACAGCTCATTATGCCGATGAGATTATTTATACCGTCCTTGCCCTCGCCTACGCAGACCCTTGCCTCGCTGTCGGTGACGGCACGCTTAAACTTTTTCATTATGGTATCGGGCTTATCGAGTATGGCTACCCATGAATTCACGTTCTCGTCGGACTTTGACATTTTCTTTGTCGGATCCTGGAGCGACATTATCTTTGCGCCCGTTTCACCGATATACGCTTCGGGTATCCTGAACGTATTGCCGTAAATGCCGTTGAAACGCTCTGCGATATTGCGCGTAAGCTCAAGGTGCTGCTTCTGGTCAATGCCTATCGGCACGAGATCAGCCTGATAGAGAAGAATATCCGCAGCCATAAGGGACGGGTATGTGAAAAGTCCCGCATTGATGTTGTCGGCGTGCTTCTGTGACTTGTCCTTGAACTGTGTCATTCTTGAAAGCTCGCCGAACTGCGTGTAGCAGTTGAGCACCCATGCAAGCTCGGCGTGGGTATGGACGTGGCTCTGTATGAAGAACGGGCTTTTTTCGGTATCTATGCCGCAGGCTATGAACAGCGCGTATGCGTTGAGTATGTTCTGACGGAACGCCTTGGGGTCCTGACGCACGGTTATTGCGTGAAGGTCGGCAACCGCATAGATGCAGTTGTAGTCGTCCTGGAGCTTTACCCAATTCTGCAGAGCGCCGAGGTAGTTACCGAGCGTGATAGTTCCGCTGGGCTGTATGGCGCTGAATATGACCTTTTTCTTTTCTGCTGTTTCAGACATTATAATATCTCCTTTGCAAGCTCGCCGAGAATTTTTATTCCCTTTTCGAGCTGTTCGTCGGTGGGGGTAGAGAAGTTTATCCTGAACGAGCTGCACTGCTCGCTCTCATCAGTGAGGAAGGCGTTGCCGGGTACTACACAGACCTTTCTGAGCACGGCCTGCTTGCAGAAATCGGGCATATCGACACCCTCGGGAAGCCTGCACCAAATAAACAGACCGCCCTCTATCCTCTGATAGCTTATCTTATTGGGTACGAGGTACTTATCGAGAAGATTCATGCAGAAATTTGCTTTCTTTCTGTATATCTCGCGCAGACCCTTGAGATGAGCCTTGAAATCATACTCCGTCATGAATTTGTGCGCTACCATCTGCGCCCATACGTTGGTGTGAACGTCCTCTCCCTGCTTGCAGACAACCATTTTCTGCACGACGGGCTTGGGAGCTACAACGTAGCCGAGACGCATTCCGGGCGAAAGCACCTTGGAGAAGGAGCCTGCATATACGACGATGCCGTCCTCATCGAAGGACTTTATCGGGGGAACGTTCTCTCCGCTTATCCTCAGCTCGCCGTAGGGGTCGTCCTCAAGTATCATAACGCCGTATTTCTTTGCAAGCTCATAGATAGCCTTTCTCTTTTCAAGGCTCGTGGTAACGCCCGAGGGATTCTGGAAATTGCAGATAATATAGATAAAGCGGACGTTCTTTTCGTTTTTGAGAGCGCTCTCAAGGGCTTCAAGGTTCATGCCGTCGCTCTCAAGGGGTATGCCGCAGAGACGTGCATTGTAGGAGCGGAAGGAATTGAGCGAGCCGATGAAGCTGGGAGCCTCGCATATAACGGTGTCGCCCTCGTTGACCATAGATTTGGTGAGAAGGTCCATTACCTGCTGTGCGCCTGAGGTGATGATGAGGTCATCGAAATCCCTGCCGACGTTATATTCGTTCTTCATGCGCTGCTTAACAGTCTCTCTCAGCGGGGGATAGCCCTCGGTAAAGCTGTACTGAAGAGCGGCGATCGGATTTTCCCTGAGTATCTTATCCGAAATATCGGCTATTGCCTTTGCGGGAAAAGCCTCGGGTGCGGGATTGCCTGCCGAGAGAGAAACGACAGTGGGGTCTGCCGCATACTTGAATATCTCTCTTATAGCAGAGGGCTTGAGTGTGCTTACTCTGTCTGAAACGATATATTCCATGATGACTACTTCCTTTTCTAAAAAGATTACCCGTCTATTTTAGCATATCAAACCCCTTCATGCAACCGTGCAGGGCTTAGTTTTGCAAAAAAATATTGTAAAAGCGCTCAAAGTGTTGTATAATGAGTTCTGTTATCAAACTCCGGGAGGAATAATTATGTTAAAAAAGGGTGAGCTCGTATCGTTCAGACCGGACATCAAGGTCGTGGACTGTACGCTCCGTGACGGCGGGCTTGTAAACAACTTTTTCTTTACAGATGAATTCGTCAGGGATCTCTACAAGGCAAACATCAAGTCGGGCGTAGATTATATGGAGTTCGGCTACAAGGCATCTAAGGAGCAGTTTGACGAAAGCAAGTTCGGACCGTGGAAGTTCTGCAATGACGACGATATATACGCTGTAGTAGGCGACAACGACACCGGGCTGAAAATATCCGTTATGGCTGACGTGGGCAGAACTGATTTCCGCAATGATATAGTCGATAAGGCAAACAGCCCGATAGATATGGTCAGGGTGGCCACCTATATCAACACTATCCCCTCTGCTATTGAAATGATAGAATACTGCAACAAAAAGGGCTATGAAACCACGATAAACATAATGGCAGTCTCAAAATCCAACGATATGGATCTTGACGACGCTCTTGAGCTTATCGGCAGGAGCTGTGTTGACACTATCTACATAGTGGACAGCTACGGTTCGCTCTATCCCGAGCAGATGAGAAGACTTGCAGAGAAATATCTTAACATTGCCGACAAGTACAACAAGCACATAGGAATACACGCGCACAACAACCAGCAGCTTGCCTTTGCAAACACGATAGAAACTCTTACCATGGGCGTAAGCTATCTTGATTCCACCGTCAGCAGTCTGGGCAGAGGCGCGGGCAACTGTCCCACGGAGCTGCTGTTAGGCTTCCTTAAAAACCCGAAGTACCACATCTCTCCGCTGCTGACCTTTATCGAGAAGCACATAGTGAAGCTTCGTGAAGAGGGCATCGTATGGGGCTATGATATTCCCTATCTGCTCACGGGCAGACTCAACCAGCACCCCCGTGACGCTATACAGTTCACAAAGGAGCACAGGACGGACTACAAGACTTTTTACCACTTTCTCTATGACAAGGAATGCTGATGTGCGCATGGCAACTCTTAGAGAAGTGACGGTATGAATTATTCGCTGCCTTGGGTGTGAACATCACTGCGTTAGTGCTCTTGTAGCCGCGCAGCTTGCTCCATTTAGCTCCTGCGGACTTCTTGTAATACACCGCGTAGGTATAACCGCCCGTACCGCCCTGAGCATAGCAGCGCACCTTTACCTTTTCGCCGACCTTTGCGGTCTCGGCGCCGAGCTTTGATATATTGGTGAGGGGCTTTGTCACCGTGACTGTCACAGCCTTTGATGAGGTCTTGCCGGCGCTGTCCTTGGCTATTAATCTGACATCGTACTTTGCCGCAGCCTTCGGCACAAAGCTCACAGAGGTCTTTGTTGTATTTGCCGCAAGTGTCACCCATTTTGTGCCTGTACTCTTTTTGTAAAGAACAGAATACTTATAGGGCGCAATTCCGCCTGCGGCGCTAAGGTTTATCTTTATCTTCCCGCCGAGGGTCACTTTTTTAGCGGAGAGGGTAGAGGTGTTTTTGAGGGGGGCTGTTATTGATTTGTAGGGAATGTTGTTTTCTATCGCATATTGTTCTGCGTAGCTGCCCTTTATGCATACGATCTTAAGCCCGGTGCAGCCGTAAAATGCATCCCTGCCTATTT
>CACWNZ010000134.1 GCA_902762335.1 uncultured Ruminococcus sp.
TCTTCATGATATGATCACCTCTTTTTCAGTATATCATATCTGTTCCTTTTTTGGCGGTTACATGTTATTTACAATTTGTTTACTCATTCAAAAGCCCTGTATATTAATATCACACCCGTGAAATAATCTCCATGCATATCTGCATCGGCGAGCGGGCGGCATCTACCGTAATATCCGCGGCAGCCCTGTAAAGCGGGTCGCGCTTTGCATAAAGCTCACGTATTGCCTCGTTCCTGTCCGGACGGGCAAGAAGCGGTCTTACGTTATCGTTTTTCAGACGCTCCGTCACTACCTCAACGGGAATATCCAGCAGCACTATCGTTCCGTTCCTTTTCAGCGGCTCTACGTTCTCCGCAAAGGTGAGAGTTCCTCCTCCCGCGGCAATGACAAGCCCCTTCTTCATTGAAAGCTCCTTTACCGCCTCACGCTCCCTCTCTCTGAAATACTCCTCCCCGTCGTCACGGAACATATCCGAAATGCTCCTGCCCTCCTTTTTTTCTATATATGCGTCAAGATCTATGAATGCCATTCCCGATCTTTTTGCAAGCAGCGAGCCTATAGTGCTTTTGCCGCAGCCCATAAAGCCGCACAGTATAATATTTTTCTTAGCCATGCATATCTCTCCCTTCTGTCAGAATTTTCTTTCCTGTTCCCCGGCGCTTTCCTCTATGAGCAGGTCTATATCGGCCGTATCATACACCGTGCCGTCCCATATCTCATGAGCGACCACTGCCTGCCATACCAGCATGGACATTCCGCCGCATACCCTTGAGCCGTTTGCGCGGGCAGCCCTTATCAGCTTCGTTTCAAGAGGGTTGTACACCGCATCAAAAACGTTCGCAAAGCCTGCAAGAGCCTTGCTGCTTAACGGCATTTCGTCGGTATGAGGATACATACCCGAGGGAGTGCCGTTTATGAAAAGATCATGCTCTCCGCTTATCTCTGATAACAGACAGCAGTTTATTTTCTCTGTGCCGAGCTTATTTTCTATCTCAAGGGCAAGAGCCTTCTGTTTTTCAGCGCTCTGAGGGCGGACTGCTATGGTAACTCTGCAGCCCGCAAGAGCCGCTTCATAAGCGAAGGTCCTCGAAACGCCGCCGCAGCCCGCTATGACCACGTCGCCCTTAAATGGTATCCCCGCAGACGCAAGAGCCTTGAGAAAGCCGTCGGGGTCCGTAGTATATCCCGTTCTGATCCTTCCGTTCTTAACGGTGTTCACCGAGCCGTAAAGCTCCGCCTTTTTATCAAGGGCATCGAGAAAGGGTATTATCCTCTGCTTATTGGGAATAGTGATATTATAGCCGTCAAGAGCGTTCAGCTCATCTATTCTCACGGGCAGCTCCTCGGGGGCAACGTCAAGCACGGTGTAGTCTCCCTTAAGCCCTGCAAGCTCAAAAAGTCTCTTATGGATAAAGGGCGACATCGTGTGTCCTATGGGGTGTCCTATGACGGCAAATCGTCTTTCTGACATTATCATCTCTCCTTTGTTTATGCAAAAACACCAAAAAGATATTTTGCAATAAAAAAATATAAAATCATAGAGAAAAAATACGAATGATATATTGACAAAACCGAGAATACCTTATATGATTTGATTATAGAAAATCGTGCGGCAATGCACAGGGCATGTCCGCCCTCATATTGTAGCACACTTGTCCTCAAATGTCTATGACGGAAAAGCATGAGCGCGGTTTTTGTTATTTCAATTTTTTTAGGAGGAGTTAATATGGTACTTGAAAAGGTAAAGGCTATTCTTAGCGAGCAGTTTGACGTAGAAGAGGATGAGATCACCCCCGAAACGTCTCTTATCGACGATCTCAATGCCGATTCGCTCGACGTTGTTGATCTTCTTATGTCTATCGACGACGAATTCGAGGTAGAAGTACCCGATGAGGAAGTTGAGAACATCAAGACAGTTGACGATCTCGTTAAGTATATAGAGAACCACAAGTAATATACCCGCAATTCGCCTGCTTTAACGGCAGGCGTTATTTTTTTGCATTTGCTATTGAAAAACAGCGGGCATAATAATATAATAGATAACATCACAGCTTTATAAAAATGCCCGCAGTGTTTCGGGCAGGGCATAAAGGAAAGGACAGATAAAAATGGCACAGCAGAAGAAAATGGTCGAGGCCATTACGTCAAGAGACGTTGATTTTGCAAAATGGTACACGGACATAGTAAAGAAAGCCGAGCTTGCGGATTACTCGGGAGTAAAGGGCTGCATGGTGATAAGACCCTACGGCTACGCTATCTGGGAGAATATGCAGCAGGATATGGACAGGCGCTTCAAAAAGACGGGACACGAAAACGTATATATGCCCATGTTCATACCCGAGAGCCTGCTACAGAGGGAGAAGGACCACGTTGAGGGCTTTGCGCCCGAGTGCGCATGGGTAACCATAGGCGGCAGTGAAAAGCTCACCGAGCGCCTTTGTGTAAGACCCACCTCAGAGACGCTTTTCTGCGAGCATTACGCAAAGGTCATAAATTCATACCGCGACCTGCCGAAGCTCTATAACCAGTGGTGCTCCGTTGTCCGCTGGGAAAAGACCACAAGACCCTTCCTGCGCACATCAGAATTCCTCTGGCAGGAGGGACACACCATGCACGAGACTGAGGATGAGGCAAGAGAAGAAACTCAGAAGATGCTGCAGGTATATACCGACTTCTACAAAGAGACCTTGGCTATCCCCGCAGTAACGGGCAGAAAGACCGAGAAGGAGAAATTCGCGGGCGCAGAGGAGACCTACACCATCGAGCCGATGATGCACAACGGCGTAGCGCTTCAGGGCGGCACCTCGCACTATTTCGGCGACGGCTTTGCAAGGAGCTTCGGCATAACCTTTACGGGCAGGGACAACACCCTGCAGTACCCCTTCCAGACCTCGTGGGGAACATCTACCCGAATGATAGGAGCTATCATAATGGTACACGGCGACGACGACGGACTTGTTCTGCCGCCGAAAATAGCGCCCATTCAGGTAGCGGTCATTCCGATAGCTCAGAAAAAAGAGGGCGTGCTCGAAAAAGCAGCCGAGCTGAAGGCAAGACTGCTTGATAAGGACTTCCGCGTAAAGCTCGACGACAGCGACAAGGCTCCCGGCTGGAAGTTCTCACAGTATGAGATGTTGGGAGTACCGCTGAGGATAGAGATAGGTCCGAAGGATATAGAGAACGGTCAGTGCGTGCTCGTGCGCAGGGACAACCGCGAAAAGACCGTGGTAGCCCTTGAAAATATCGAGGCGGCTGTAGAGCAGGCTCTTAAGGACGTTCACGAGAGTATGTACAGGGCTGCTCTTAAAAATCTTGAGGAAAAGACCTTCGTTGCCCGCACACACGAGGAATTCCTTGACATCGCAGCAAACAAGCCCGGCTTCATCAAAGCAATGTGGTGCGGAGACTCAGCCTGCGAGGATAAGCTCAAGGACGAAACGGGCGGCGTAAAATCAAGATGCATACCCTTCAATGAGGAGCATCTCAGCGACGTATGCGTATGCTGCGGAAAGCCCGCAAAGCACATGGTATTCTGGGGCAGACAGTATTGATGCCGTCCCGGTACAGCAGTAATCAGCAAAAAAGCGCGGTGAGCTTTTACGGGTCACCGCGCATTATTATGGAACACAGTCAAGGACGGAAGGGAGAAAAACATGGATATAAGAAGGATAGACGCCGCAGAGATAACCGCTGCGGTAAAGTCGCTGTTCATGGATATGAACTACAATATCGGCAGCGATATATTAAAGGCTCTTGAGAGCGCAAAAGATAACGAAACGTCAGAGACAGGCAGGAGCGTTCTTTCGCAGCTCATAGAGAACCACAAAATAGCCTCGTCGGAGGAGGTGCCGATCTGTCAGGATACGGGAATGGCGGTGCTGTTCGTCGAATACGGCGACCATGTGGTAATTGAGAACGGCAGCTTTGAGGACGCAGTCCGGGAGGGCGTAAGACACGCCTATATCGACGGCTATCTGCGCAAATCGGTGGTGACAGACCCCGTTTTTGACAGAGTGAACACAAAGGACAATACCCCCGCCGTCATCTACACCGAGATAGTTAAGGGCGACAAAATCAAGATACTTGCGGGCTGCAAGGGCTTCGGCAGCGAGAATATGAGCGCGATAAAAATGCTCACGCCGTCTGCCGGCATTGAAGGGGTAAAGAAATTCATAATGGATACCGTGCTCTATGCCGGACCCAACCCCTGCCCGCCGATAGTTGTCGGCATAGGAATAGGCGGCACCTTTGAAAAGGCAGCCATGCTTGCAAAAAAAGCCACCCTCAGACCGATAGACACACACAATCCCGACGAAAGATACGCAGCCCTTGAGGACGAGCTTCTTGAAGCGATAAACAGAACCGGCTTCGGGCCTGCGGGTCTTGGCGGCAGCACGACGGCTATAGGCGTGAATATCGAGACCTTCCCCACACATATTGCGGGAATGCCCGTTGCGGTGAATATATGCTGCCACGCAGCAAGACACAAGGAAACAGAGATCTGAGGAGGCAGGAAAAATGAGCATAAAGAAAATAACTCTCCCGCTTACAGACGAGATAATAAGGGAGCTTCACGCAGGCGACAGCGTGCTTATATCGGGCAGCGTTATAACGGGGCGCGACGCCGCCCACAAGCGCCTTTACGAGCTGATAGAAAAGGGCGAGCCTCTGCCCGTTGACATAAACGGCGAGGTCATCTATTACGTCGGACCCGCGCCCGCAAAGCCGGGTCATGCGGTAGGACCCGCAGGCCCTACATCAAGCTACAGAATGGACAAATACGCCCCTGCCCTGCTTGACAGAGGCTTAAAGGGCATGATCGGCAAGGGCGCAAGGAACGCCGAGGTAGTCGCATCTATGGTAAAGAACGGCGCGGTATATTTTGCCGCGATAGGCGGCGCGGCGGCTCTTATCTCAAGGAGCATAAAAAGCTCGGAGATACTCGCTTATGAGGATCTCGGCACTGAGGCGATATACCGCTTTCAGGTCGAGGACTTCCCTGCCGTAGTGGCTATAGACAGCTCCGGCAACAGCGTACTCGTCACAGAGCCGGTCAAGTCCGTTTTACACGGACATTGACGAAAACAGCGGCGAAGGCTACGACCCCCGCACCGATATGTTCAGCGACGCGCCGTACGAATTAGGCACGGATATGCCGGTACAGCCGAGGCTGTCGGAGCCGCACGTAAGAGTAAGCAAAAAAAAGGAGCTGCTAAAGCGCCTGATACCGTTCTTAATTATGTTCTTATGGGTACTGCCTTTTACTGTAACTCTGACCTTCTATATCAAGTATCCCGTTTTTAATCTGTTATTACCGGAATATTATCGTCTCTTTGCGCTGTACGCCATATCGTGGCTCACGATAATGGTCGGCGGAGCAATAATTATCAGGGTAAACTCAGGAGTATACTCATCCGGCT
>CACWNZ010000135.1 GCA_902762335.1 uncultured Ruminococcus sp.
CGCCTGCCGGCTCGGTCGGCGCTGCTGCTGCGCAGCGGTGTCCACAGGACACCCGCGCCCTCTAAGGCGGCGGGAGCCATATATCCGTTCAGTGGGAGTTAAATCTCCCACTGAACGGAAGCAAGCCTGCGGCTTGCCTTTGCTTGTTGAAAGCAAAGCTTTTAATAATCGGCATATTCCGAGACGGAATTGCAAATAAAGAATGCGCTTTCCGTTGCGACGGTCAGGTTGGATCCCTTGTTCAGGTGATCGCCGCCTGAGAGGGAGGGCGCGTTTTTGTTACCGCCGGTTAGACTGAATGCCGTTGATTCCTGAGGCGTATGGAAGAGATGCATTCATTTTTGCCGCAGCAAAGCTCACTCTGTTTTGGCAGATCTCAGCCGAGGCGAACGACAAACGGTTAAGCTCATACAAGCTCTGAGAGCTTTTTTCCGTAGAAGAAATCATGGATAATGCCGTTCAGCTCAGCCCACATGGGCAGGGTATCGCAGGAAGCCGCGCGGGGACATTCCTCTGCGCCCTCGGCAAGACAGGCAACTACCGCAAGAGAGCTCTCGGTCACGTTGAGTATCTCTCCTACGCTGTAATCCTCGGGCGCGCGGGAGAGCTTGTATCCGCCGCCCTTTCCGCTGACGCCCTTTATAAGTCTTGCGGTAACGAGCTCCTTCACGATTATCTCAAGATATTTTTTCGATATATGCTCACGCCCGGCTATATCCTTGAGCGGAACGTAGCCCTCGCTGTTCTGCCTTGCAAGGTCTATCATTACTCTCAGAGCGTATCTTCCCTTTGTAGATATCATAGCGGTCACTCCCTCTGCTTTTGATATATTATACCATAGGTAAATAGGTAAATCAATATAAAAAACAAATTACCTATTGACATGGTGGGTGAATAGGGTTATAATATACAGCGTAAGGAGCTGATCGAATGAATATTTACGCAGACAATGCCGCGACCACTAAAATGAGCGACAGGGCAATACAGGTAATGACCGACTGTATGAGGAACTATTACGGCAATCCCTCAAGTCTTTACCGCATAGGTCAGAGAGCGAAGGAAAAGCTTGAGGAGGCAAGACTTGAAATAGCAAAGCTTATAAACGCAGAGCCCCGCGAGATAATATTTACCTCGGGCGGCAGCGAATCCGACAATCAGGCGCTGCTCTCCGCGGCGGCGGCAGGCAAAAGAAAGGGCAAAACGCATATCATATCCACCGCCTTTGAGCATCACGCTATACTTCATACGCTTAAAAAGCTTGAGCAGAACGGCTATGAGATAACGCTTCTGCCCGTGCATGAGAACGGCATAGTCAGAACAGACGAGCTTGAGGCGGCAATAAGGGACGATACCTGCCTCGTCACCGTAATGACGGCAAATAACGAGATAGGTACTATTCAGCCTATAAAGGAGATAGGCGGGCTGTGCAGACAGCGGGGCGTGACCTTCCACACCGATGCGGTGCAGGCGGTCGGACACCTGCATATCGACGTAAAGGAGCAGAATATAGATATGCTCTCCGCTTCTGCGCATAAATTCCACGGTCCTAAGGGTACGGGCTTTCTCTATTGCAGAAGGGGCGTGGCTCTCAGCAATCTGATAGAGGGCGGAGCGCAGGAGAGAGGCAAAAGAGCGGGTACCGAAAACTTGGCGGGAATTCTTGCAATGACCGCCGCGCTTAAGGATTCGGTCGCGGAAATGGACATGCACAACGAGCATAAAAGGGCTATAAGGGACAGGCTTATAAAGGGTCTTTCAGAGATCCCCCACAGCGCCCTTAACGGCGATGCCGAAAAAAGACTTTCGGGAAACGTGAATTTCTGCTTTGAGGGTATCGAGGGCGAATCCCTGCTGATACTTCTTGACCGGAAGGGCATAAGCGCTTCCTCGGGCAGCGCCTGCACCTCGGGCTCTCTCGATCCGAGCCACGTTCTTCTTGCCATAGGCAGAGTTCACGACGTAGCCCACGGGTCGCTGAGACTCAGCATAGGCGAGGATATTACCGGGGACGAGGCGGATCATATCATAAAGAGCGTTAAAGAGGTCGTTGAATATCTCAGGGGCTTCTCTCCCGTATGGCGCGACCTTATGACGGGAAAAAGAGAGTTTATTCTTTAAGGAGGAACAGATATGGCATTATACAGTGAAAAGGTAATGGATCATTTTATGAATCCGAGAAACGTGGGAGTTATCGAGAACGCCGACGGCATAGGCGAGGTAGGCAACGCTAAATGCGGAGATATAATGAGAATGTATCTCAAGATCGACGACGAGGTCATTACGGACGTAAAGTTCGAGACCTTCGGCTGCGCAAGCGCTATTGCTTCAAGCTCCATGGCTACCGAGCTTATCAAGGGGCAGAGAGTCGAGGACGCTCTTGCTCTCACAAATAAGGCAGTGGCAGAGGCTCTTGACGGTCTGCCGGATTATAAAATGCACTGTTCCGTGCTTGCCGAGGAGGCTATTCAGGCGGCTATCGAGGACTATAAAAAGAAAAAGTGACCCATAGCTCCCGTTCGGACCCACAGGCGAGATGTTCGGCAAGCGCGCCGTTATAATAACACAGTGTCTTGGAGCAGGCGGCAAGTCCGCGGCTAAGGATATAAAGGACAGCTTTTCATGGTGGGGCATAAGCGTGCTCAGCTTCAGGCTGATGAGCAAAATAATCCGGGACAGGATACCCGTGAAAAAGCGCGCCAAAATGGAGAACACTCTGAAGAAAACCGCATTAAGGCTGCGCTCGAAGGCGCTTTCCCGCCCTGCCCGTACGAGATCGTCGGTCAAGCTGAAATTCTTTATCGTCAGAATGATGCAGAAAGGGCTCGGAAAGGAAAGACCGTGGAAATCACCCCGTCCTTCCCGCATTAAAAAATATTTACTCCGCTCTTACGGGCGGGGTAATTTTTTTGCCGTAAAAAATTTCATAGTGCTTAATATCAAACACTGTGCCGTGCTATCATGTATACAGCGGCGGGAGAGAGGACGAAAAAAACAAATCGCCCCGGAAATTGCTTATTATTAAGCACGGCGCCGTGGTAAGATATTATCAAAGGCGGATACCCGCCTCAAAAAAGAAAGGAAGGATAAACAATGATGAAAGGTATGTTCAATTATCTCAAGAGGTTCACGGAAATGGAGGAGTCCATCGAGAGAGGACACGACGCGCTCTCCTCGGGAATGGAAAGGCTCATGCGCGAAAACGGTATCAGCAGAAGGCTCTATGTATCCGATCCCGAAAAGAAGGATGGCAAAGAACTTGATCTCGGAATTATGGATCTTGAACTTTACCAGAAGCTCTGCCGCGCTTACAGACTTATGAGTCTTGCGGGCAGAAAGCCGCAGGAGATCATGTGTGAGGAAAGCGAGTTCCTTTTCGGCTGTCCCATGACTTGCAAGACCTTTACCGAGGAGGAGTATAACGCTATCAAGGATCACCCGAATATCGTGAGGGATAATGATAAGGAATACTGCTTCGTATGGCTTGAATTCGGCAGCTACAGAGAGCTGAGCATGGCGGCGAAGATCGATACGAATAACGGTGAGGTCCACCCGCTCCCGTTTATTGCCATGAAGAGCGGCTATATCATTCCCGAGATAGACGAGATGAAGCCTTTTCTCAGTCATCCCGAAAGGGTAGTCAATATCGACAATATTTTCCGTCCCGTATATATCCCCGAGGAGATAGTCCCGGAAAAAAAGCCCGCCGTACCGATAGCGGACGATGACGATGAGGAGTGGGCGGACGATCCCGGCTTTTTGTCTGACGACACGTTCGGCAGCTTCAATATCAACGACTACACCTTCGGCGAGTTTGCCGACGTCGACGACGATTGGGACGACGACGACGAGGACGACGTCGATTGGTACAGCGGAGAGGACGACGATGACGACGATGACGAGGGCGAATGGTGCGAGGACATCGACGACGACGAGGACGAATGGGACTTCGATGACACCGTAAAGGTCGGACTTGAGCACGGGGAAAAATATACCCCGCCCGCAGATGCGGAGGATATAAGCAAACAGAAGATGCTCTTTCTTATCAGACATGAGGGGCAGAAGGTTAAGGATCACGGGTTTGTAATAACAAAGAGAAAGCTCGTAAAGCCCGCAGAGATGATGTCGGTAAGATTCGATTCCGCAGAGGGAGAGATAAAAACTCCGCTCAGGAGGGAGCAGCTTTTCTCGCTGAAGGGCTTTGAGGGATTTATCCCCGAGATAGTCGTAGGCGAAAATATGTTCATACTCGATAACGAGCTTGCCGTAAAGGAGCACAGCCGCATAGTAACCGCGCATTCAAGCGACCTTGCCCCCGACGGAGGCATAATGCACACGGTAAAGACGGAGGACGAGGCTCTGCGCTATGCCAGGAAAAATTACGGCGACTGCACCCTTGTGAAAACCGAAAAGCCCGAAGAAAGCAGGGCTGTCTATACCATGAAGGACGGACAGTACGGCTTCACCTACGAGGTCACAAGCACAGTAAGTGAGATCACGATAGACGGTTCCAGCTTCGGCAAAGCGGAGGGGACGCATGATTCATATATACCCAGCTTTCGTGATTTCATAATGCAGGATGCGGCAGAGGATTTTGATTATATAAAGAATCGCTTTTCATGCACCTTGGAGCTTTCCGATACTGCGACAAAAAGCATTATGCGCATAAAGATCGACAGCAGGGATACGGATAATGCAGAGGAGATCACAAGAAGGGCGGCTTCAATATTCAACCGCTATAATAAAAGGGGTGTGCTTTCCATTTACAGCGTTACAGCCTGTGATATGAAAGAAAAAATGCTGGGGAAATGCGGTATCAGATCCGGGAAATGGATGTCTGCCGAAGAGGTCAGGCTGGAAAATATTAAAGAATATGCAAGGGTACTTGACAAGCGCAGTGTATTTGTCCGCAAAGAGATATCAACACTGGGCTTTACGGAGGTATCCCCGGAGGATGTACAGAAATATTTTTACAGCAGCGATGACAATTGCCCACAGTCCCCTGACGACCCTGTAACGCTGTATTATTTCAGCGTAGACGGCAGGGAATATTACA
>CACWNZ010000136.1 GCA_902762335.1 uncultured Ruminococcus sp.
GCCCGAGCCGAGCAAGACGGAGGAGCCTGCAAAAGACGATAGGATAACGGGAAAAGTCGTCGGAAAAGACGTTTTTCTCATGGATATAATGCCGGAATTTGTGACTGATTACGTGTATCTTACCGAAGAACAGTGCGAAAAAAACGATGAGTTGTATGAATACGGCCGCCAATATGCAGAAAAACACAGTGAAGATCATTTAGCAGAATACTATAAAAAAGTGAAGTACAATTATCAGTCTCACGTAATCAATGGTGAGGCAAAGCCGAATATGAAGAAGCTCCAGCTCGATGAGATCAAGGAAATACTGAATACCTATATCGGCAGGGACTGTGATCTGAAAGAACGCTTTTATGAAACGAAAGAAATGTTTGACGGCAGAGTTGTTGAGAAGAAAAATGAAGATTTCCTTAATACAGTAAGAAACATTATTAACGCAACTATTGAAAAACAACAAATACCTGATGCAACATACATGAATTCGGTAGACTTTGATATTTGGTTTTATTGGCCGGATGCTGATACTCTGCAGGAACGCAGAGAGGAAATAGTAGTGCCAATGCGTGGCATGAGCAAACCTTTCCTCTACCGTACCTTCGATGAAAACGGTGACCTTATAGAAGAAACCGTGCTTTTTGATTTTTATAACGACATACGCAACTTCTGACACCGCAAAAGCCTTATAAACCACAAAACAGCAGGCGGCTCGCTTTGTTCCGAGCCGCCTGCTTTGCTTATTTGTTTGCTATCCTGCCGTACATATCCGGGCGCCTGTCGCGGAAAAGCCCCCAGCTCATTCTCAGCTCGTACGCCTCGTCAAGATCAAGCTCTGCGCTTATGACGGTCTGACTCGTTCTGTCCGCCGAGGATATTATCTCGCCCGATGCGTCGGTTATGAACGACGAGCCGTAAAAGGTCAGGCTGGAGCTTTGTTCGTTGTTCTCGGGGCAGGGGATCACCCTTTCCTCGCCCACACGGTTGGCGGCGATAACGGGAACGATATTTGCCGCCGCATGACCCTGCATACACCTGCGCCAGTGCGGCATACTGTCAACGTCAAGAATAGGCTCCGAGCCTATCGCCGTGGGATAGAGAAGCATATCCGCGCCCATGAGCGCCATGCACCTTGCCGTCTCGGGAAACCACTGATCCCAGCATATACCCACGCCTATCCTGCCGAAACGGGTGTCCCATACCTTAAAGCCAGTGTCGCCCGGGGTAAAATAGAACTTCTCCTGATAGAACTGATCGTCGGGTATGTGCGTTTTGCGGTACACGCCCATTACGGTGCCGTCGGCATCTATCATTGCAACGCTGTTGTAGGTGTTGTTCTTATCCCTCTCAAAAAAGCTCACGGGTATAACTACCCCTAAGTCCTTGGCTATCGTTCTGAATCTCCTCACGGCAAGATCCTCATCTACGGTCTTGGCTAACTTGTAATAGCCGTAGTTCCTCTCCTGACAAAAATACTTCGTCTCAAAAAGCTCGGGCAGAAGAATGACGTTTGCGCCCTCGCCGGCAGCTTTTCTTACAAGATATTCCGCATTGAATACGTTGTCCTCGGGCTGACAGGTCATAGACATCTGCACCGCGGCGACCTTTACCTTTCTCATATTGCTTCCTCCTTATCTTAAGCCTGCGGCGGGTATCTGCTGGGTTATGCAGTGTATGTTGCCGCCGCCGATGAGTATATCCCTTGCATAGACACCCACGACCTTCCTCGTCGGGAAAAGCCCTGAGAGGATATCTATGGCTTTTTCATCGTTTTTGTCCCCGAACTGCGGCACAAGAACGTGTCCGTTGGAGATATAGAAATTCGCGTATGAAGCCGCAAGTCTTTCCCCGGGCGTCCTCGTGGGGACACCGTTCATGTCGTCAAGCCCTGCGCATTCCTCCTCCGTCACGGTAACGGGGGCGGGCAGGGGCAGCTTGTGTACGGTTATCCTTCTGCCGCGGGCGTCGGTAACGCTCTCAAGATATTCAAGACAGCTTGCCGACATCTCATACTGCGGGTCGCTCCTGTCGTCTGTCCACGACAGCACCACCTCTCCGGGAGAAGTGAATGCGCAGATATTATCAACGTGCTCGTTTGTTTCGTCATTGTATATGCCTCTGCGCAGCCATAACACCTTTTTTGCCCCGAGACAGCGCAGAAGCTCGGCTTCTATCTGCTCACGGGTCATATCGGGATTGCGTCCCCTGCTCAGCAGACAGCTCTCTGTTGTCATTATCGTACCCTCGCCGTCGCTGTGTATCGAGCCGCCCTCAAGTATGAAGCTCCGCTTGTCGTAGGTATCAACGTCAAGCAGGTCGCAGAGCTTGCGCGCCATTTTGTTGTCCCTGTCCCACGGAAAATACAGACCGTCTTCAAGCCCGCCCCAGGCGTTGAAGCCCCAGTCTATGCCGCGTATTTCCTTTCCGTTTGTCACAAAGGTGGGGGCAACGTCCCGCGCCCATGAATCGTCCGATTCCATTTCGATGACACGGACGTTTTCGGGCAGCATAAAGCGCGCGCTGTCGTAATCGTCATATCTTGCGCAGACTGTTACCTTCTCGGTCTGAGATATTATCCCTATCACCTCGGCAAAGGCCTTTCTTGCGGCGTAGGCGCCGTTCTGCCAGCTGTCGCGGCGGTGCGGGAATATCATGATGCAGCCGTAGTGCGGCGAGAACTCCGCAGGCATATAAAAGCCGTCATCGGCGGGTACAGAATGAAGTATCCTCATATTATCTTCCTTTTCCTGTTATCGTTTTATATGGATATTATAGCACAGACCGCGTGATTTTTCTATATGGATACGCAGAAAAAACGGTTGAAATGATCCGAAATATGCAGTATAATAAAAAGCGACGGAAAAAAGGGGAGGGATAAGATGAAGCGTTTTGAAAAAAGCGAAGTATTGGTCGATGAAAAGGAAGTCGAAGATATCGAGGAGGAGATAGATATTATCCTCGGAGAAAAGTACGGCGCCGTAAACGTCGTCGGAAGCTGTATAGAGTGCTCTGTTCCTTCCTACAGCGAAAAAGGTCTCACCCCCGTTATGATAGAGAACGAGGACGAGACAAAGCTTGCAAACGGGCTTTTCAGACTTTCCGCAGCCGAAGTTACCAAGCAGAGGATACAGCACTGATTATTCTGATATTGAACGGGCATTTATATGTCCGTTTATTTTTTTGCTCTGCAATCGGTATTTTCTACAAAAATCGCATGATAATACTTGCAAATTATGTTAGACTATGCTATACTTGAAAAGCCGCCCAAAACGGCGGTAAGTGCATTTTTGAAAGGATAAGGAAATATGTATTGGGTAAACGAATCTGTATTCTATCACATCTATCCCCTCGGCTTTGCGGGAGCGCCGAGGATCAACGACGGCAAGCTTGAATATCGTCTTGATAAGGTCATCGACTTTATACCGCACCTTAAGGAGATGAACGTCAACGCCGTTTATTTCGGACCCGTGTTCATGTCTACCACTCACGGATATGATACCAACGATTATTACAATATAGACAACCGTCTCGGAGATAACGAGAGCTTTGCAAAAATATGCGCCGCCCTTCACGAGAACGGCATCAAGGTAGTTCTTGACGGCGTATTCAATCACGTCGGAAGAGGCTTTTGGGCATTTGAGGACGTAAGAAAAAATCATCAGTCCTCACCCTACTGCTCATGGTTCCAGAACCTCAATTTCGGCGGTAACAGCCCCTGGGGCGACCCGTTCTGGTACGAGGGCTGGGAGGGCAACTACGATCTTGTCAAGCTGAACCTGCGCCACCCCGACGTTAAAAAGCATATCTTCGATGCCGTGGCAATGTGGATGGATAAGTTCCGTATAGACGGTCTGCGTCTTGACGTAGCCTACTGCATGGATCAGGACTTCCTGCGTGAGCTCAAGAATTTCTGCAAGAGCCGTGACAGCCGGTTCTGGCTCATGGGCGAGATGATCCACGGCGACTATGCAAGACTTGCAAATCCCGACCTGCTGGATTCATGCACCAACTACGAGTGCTACAAGGGCATTTACTCATCGCACAACGACAAGAATTATTTTGAGATAGCTCATTCTCTCAACCGTCAGTTCGCAAACGGCGGTATATATCATAATATATACACCTACAACTTTGTTGACAATCACGACGTCAACCGTCTTGCAAGCACCATAAGGGATCCCGAAAACCTGAAGAACTGCTACTCGACCCTCTATTTCATGCCGGGCGTACCGTCCGTGTATTACGGCAGCGAATGGGGGATAAAGGGTCAGAAGAGCCGCACGGAATACGATTATCCCCTGCGCCCCTGCGTGAACGTAAGCGATATCGAGGACAACGAGCTTTATCGGCATATATGCAGGCTCGGCGCCGTAAGAAGAAAATACAAGGCGCTGAAATACGGCAGCTTTATGAATACCGTGATAAAGAACGAGCAGCTCGTTTTCAAGCGCAAATTCGAGGACGAGACGGTATATATAGCCCTCAATCTGAGCGGCAGTGATTTTGAGCTGGGTTTCAACACGGATGGCGGCACAA
The DNA here is from genome assembly GCA_902762335.1 of uncultured Ruminococcus sp. Lineage (GTDB taxonomy): Bacteria > Bacillota > Clostridia > Oscillospirales > Acutalibacteraceae > UBA1213. The sequence goes on from CACWNZ010000136.1 coordinate 4,531, forward strand.
AGCTCTATGACGTATTCGACGGCAGGACGGTATATGACGTAAACGGCAATTATGCTAACATAACTATCCCTGCATATGGCACAAGGGTGCTTGTGCAGACAAACGGCGAAGCACCGGAATACCCTGACGGAACGGAATATGTTGAGTATGCGCAGACCACAGGAGAAGATTCCACGGCGCTGTTCGCGGCGGTCAGCCTGGCGCCCCGTGGTGCGGTCTCGCTGTTCACCCGGGACGCGGCCATCGTGGGGGACCTGGGCGCCATCTGCCTCCTGCGGGAAAAGGTGCCGGACCTTCCCGTCCATGTCAGCACCCAGGCAAGCGCCTGCAACGCGGCGGCGGTGAACCACTATCGCGCGCTGGGCTGCGAGCGGGTGATCCTGGCCCGGGAGATGACGCTGGAGCGCATCGCGGCCCTGCGGCGGAA
>CACWNZ010000137.1 GCA_902762335.1 uncultured Ruminococcus sp.
TCATGATCTTTTCAGCGCGGCGACTATCTCTCCGACAAATACCTCGTGAAAGTCGCTGTCGGCGTACCACTTGTCAAGCGCGTCTCTGTCGATAAAGCACTCGGGCTGCATTCTCTGCTTATAGAGCTTTCTGCAGACGAGAACAAGATCTGCCTGCTCAAAATAGGGGGCTTCCCTGTCAAAAACAGGGGTCAGTCCCGTTGCGGCGATCTTGTCAACGTCCCTGCCCGAGTTTCTGCCGCAGAAGGCAAGCTCCTTCATATATTCTCCGCCGAAAAAGCTGAGGGTATAGTATTCGCTGCCGTCCACGAATTCAAGTGTATATCTGCTGTCGCGGATAAAGCTGAAAACCACGTTCCTGTTCCACAGAACTCCTGTACCGCCCCAGCTTGCCGTCATGGTATTGAATTTATCCTGTGTGCCTGCCGTGATAAGAGTCCATTGACTGCCTATCCTCTCAAAAAAGTTATCGCTTACTGCCGTTATATCGACCTGTTCAAATCCTTTCATTGCCGTGTTCTCCTTCCAAAATATCAGTTGCATATTATTATATCACAGCCCTCGGAAAAATAGTATTCCCGAAAATGCAAAATATACATAAAATAATGCATAAATGTATATTGCTCTGTCCGACACGGCGCAGAGTCTCATAATAATACTATGGCTTTTTGTGGAAATCCGCATAATGAGTTGTAATAAACGTAAAATCTATATAAAAACATGGCGGGCTTTTGAAACTTATTTGACAAAGATACAAAAATCAACAAGTTTGAATAAATATTCAAAAAAAACTTGATTTTATACAAAAACCGTGTATAATGGATACTGTAATAAAAAGCTTACGGAGGTAATCACTATGGGAGACATCAAAAAGGTAGTTCTTGCATATTCAGGCGGACTTGACACATCAATAATCATTCCCTGGCTCAAGGAAAACTACGACAACTGCGAGGTCATCGCGGTATCGGGCGACGTCGGACAGGGTACAGAGCTTGACGGTCTTGAGGAAAAGGCTATCAAGACAGGCGCATCAAAGCTCTATATCGAGGATCTCAACAAGGAGTTCATCGAGGAGTACGTATTCCCGACCATAAAGGCGGGCGCAGTATATGAGAGCAAGTACCTTCTCGGCACTTCCTTTGCAAGACCCGTTATCGCCAAGAGAATAGTAGAGATCGCTCTTAAGGAGGGCGCAGACGCTATCTGCCACGGCTGCACGGGCAAGGGCAACGATCAGGTACGATTTGAGCTTGCTATAAAGGCTTTTGCGCCCGATATGAAGATCATCGCTCCATGGAGAGAGTGGAGCATCAAGTCGCGTGACGAGGAGATAGATTACGCTGAGGCGCACAATATCCCCCTCAAGATAACAAGAGAGACCAACTATTCCAAGGATAAGAATATCTGGCATATTTCACACGAGGGTCTTGACCTCGAAAATCCCGCAAATGAGCCCATGTATAACAAGGAGGGCTTCCTCGAGCTGGGTGTTTCGCCCGAGCAGGCTCCCGATAAGCCCGCTTACGTTACGATCTCCTTTGAGAAGGGCGTACCCACAGCAATAGACGGCGAAAAGCTCGGCTCTGTTGAAATAGTAAAGAAGCTCAACAAGCTCGGCGGCGAAAACGGCATCGGCATCGTTGACCTCGTCGAGAACAGACTTGTCGGCATGAAGTCAAGGGGCGTATATGAAACTCCGGGCGGCACGATACTCTATCATGCTCACAACAAGCTTGAGGAGATAACTCTTGACAGAGATACCTACCACTTCAAGCAGCAGGTCGGTCTGCGCTTTGCAGAGCTCGTTTACTTCGGTCAGTGGTACACACCTCTCAGAAAGGCTCTTTCAGCCTTTGTCGACAGCACGCAGGAGACTGTTACGGGCGACGTAAAGCTCAAGCTTTACAAGGGCAACATCATTGATGCGGGTGTAACGTCACCGTATTCACTCTATGACGAGGACATCGCTACCTTCGATGAGGACGAGGTATACAATCAGAAGGACAGCGCAGGCTTCATCAACCTCTTCGGTCTTCCGATCAAGGTTCAGGCTAAGAAGGGTCTTGTCAAGGAGTAAGATCTATTCGATGATAAGAAATATGTCAGGGCGAACAGTGGATATTTCATTGTCCGCCCGACTATTATTTAACGAGAACTGAGGATTTTTCAATAATTTGGCATGAGGTGAAGAAAATGAAGCTCTGGGCAGGGAGATTTTCCAAAGAGGCTGACAAAAAAACCAACGACTTCAATTCGTCTATATCCTTCGACAGCAGAATGTACCGTGAGGATATAGAGGGCAGCATAGCCCACGCAGAGATGATAGGCGAATGCGGCATTATCGAAAAGAGCGAGGCTGAAGCCATTATAAAGGGACTTGAGGGCATTCTTGCAGATATAGACAGCGGCGCGCTGACTATCGACCCCGATGCCGAGGATATACATACCTTCATAGAGGGCGAGCTGACAAAGCGCCTCGGACAGACGGGCAAGCGCCTGCATACCGCGCGAAGCAGGAACGATCAGGTGGCAGTTGACATCAGGCTCTATCTGAAAAAGCAGATTAAAGAGATCGAGACTCAGGTAAAGGAGCTCATATCCGTTCTCTGCGATAAGGCGGAGCAGTATTCCGATACCGTAATGCCGGGCTATACACATCTTCAGAGAGCACAGCCCATAACCTTCGGTCATCACCTCATGGCTTATGCGGAGATGCTTCTCCGCGATATCGACAGGCTCAGGGGCGCCTACAGACATACGGACGCTATGCCCTTGGGCAGCGGCGCTCTCGCCACGACAACGTACCCGATAGACAGAACTATAACCGCAAGACTTCTCGGCTTTGCGGATATATGTCAGAACAGCCTTGACGGCGTATCCGACAGGGATTTCTGTATGGAGCTTGCCTCGGTGCTTTCGATAATAATGGTCCACCTTTCAAGATTTTCTGAGGAGATCATCATGTGGTGCTCGTGGGAGTTCAAATTCGTGGAGCTTGACGATGCCTTTTCAACAGGCTCAAGCATAATGCCGCAGAAGAAAAACCCCGATATAGCCGAGCTTGTAAGAGGAAAGTCAGGCAGGGTGTTCGGCGACCTCATGACCCTTCTCACGGTCATGAAGGGAATAGCCCTCGCCTACAATAAGGATATGCAGGAGGACAAGGAGGCGATCTTCGATGCCGTCGATACGGTAAAGATGTGTCTTACCGCCTTTACTCCGATGATAGATACCATGAAGGTGCTGCCCGGAAACATGAGAAGGGCGGCGGCAAAGGGCTTTATAAATGCAACGGACTGCGCCGATTATCTCGTAAAGAAGGGTCTGCCCTTCAGAGATGCCTACAAGGCGACGGGAACTCTCGTGGCGCTGTGCATAGAAAAAAATACCACGCTCGAGGAGCTTCCGATAGAGGAATATAAGAACGTCTGCGAGACCTTTGACGAGGGAGTATATGAGGCTATATCCCTTGAAAACTGCGTAAACGGCAGAAAAGTGCTCGGCGGACCCGCAGGAGAGAACGTAAGGGCTCAGGCAAAACGCGTTAAAGAGCTTATCTCCGAATGAAAAAGAAAGACAAGAGGGAAAAGGAAATGAAAATACAGGTTGGAATCATCGGAGCAACAGGCTATGCAGGAGCAGAGCTCGTCCGTATACTTCTCACACACCCCGAGGCTGAAATAGCCGCAATAAGCTCGGTCAGCTTTGAGGGAAAGAAGCTCAGCGAGGTCTATCCCTCATACAAGAGCCTTTGCGATATGGAATGCGGCGATCAGCAGACGGTAATTGAAAAGAGCGATGTTATATTTGCGGCTCTTCCGCACGGACTTTCTCAGGAGCTTGCGGCAGAGTGCGATAAGGCGGGCAAGGCGTTCATCGACCTCGGCGCGGATTTCAGACTTGAAAGCGAGGAGGAGTACAAGGAGTGGTACGGCTGTGACTTCCTTGACCACGACCTTCACAAGCGCTCCGTCTACGGTCTGCCCGAGCTGTTCAGAGATAATATCAAGGGCAGGAAAATAATCGCAAACCCCGGCTGCTACACAACGGGCGCACCCTTAGCGCTTGCTCCCGCTGTGGTAAAGGGTCTTGTCAGCACCGAGGGAATAATAGTAGACTCAAAATCCGGCGTTACGGGCGCAGGCAGAAAGCCGAATCAGGGCAATCACTACCCCGAGCTGAACGAGGGCTTCCATGCGTATAAGGTGGCTTCTCACAGACATACCCCCGAGATAGAGCAGACCCTCTCAAAGCTTTCGGGCAAGAGCGTCAGGATAACCTTCGTTCCGCATCTTCTGCCCGTAAACAGAGGAATAATCTCCACCTGCTACGCTCGTCTTAACGAGGGCGTTACGAAGGAGCAGATAAGGGCGGCGTATGAGGAATTCTATAAGGACGAATTCTTCGTAAGACTTCTTCCCGACGGCGCAAACGCGGATATCCACAATATCAAGTATTCCAACTTCTGCGATATATCCCTGCACGTTGACGAAAGAACGGGGACCTTCATAGCTATATCGGCTATCGACAATATGGTAAAGGGCGCTGCGGGTCAGGCGATACAGAACATGAACATCATCTTCGGGCTTGACGAAAAAACGGGACTTGTCATAGTACCCCCGGCATTCTGATAAAAGGAAAAAGGAGTGTATAAATTGGCATATAAATTCATAGACGGCTCCGTAACGGCGGCAAAGGGCTTTACCGCATCGGGCATACACTGCGGTATCCGCAAGAACAAGAGCAAAAGGGACTTAGCACTCATCTTCTGTGAGAAGAAATGCACTGCGGCGGCTGTATATACGACCAACCTTGTAAAAAGCTCGCCCATCACGGTGACGAAGAAAAATCTTGCAGACGGCTATGCACAAGCAGTTATTGTAAACAGCGGAAATGCCAATACCTGTAATGCAGACGGCATTGAAAAAGCTGAAATGATGTGTCAGCTTGTTGC
>CACWNZ010000138.1 GCA_902762335.1 uncultured Ruminococcus sp.
CTATAGTCGGATATATCCTGACAGTATCGGGACAAAGAGCCGCAAGCTTTTCCGCCGTTTCCGTATCCGTCTCGTCGCTGCTGCGGTAAAGACCCGTCATCATCTGCAGACCAAGCGAGAAGCCGCGGCTCTTTATAAGCTGTGATGCCTTGACCACGTCGGCGGCGGTATGACCCCTGTGATTTGCCTCGAGCACCTCGTCAGACATACTCTGCGCACCCAGCTCTATAGACGTCACTCCGCTCTCCTTAAGTATGCCGAGTATCTCATCGTCTATCGCATCGGGTCTTGTGGACAGTCTTATACCCGCGAATTCTCCGCTTTTGACATACGGAGATGCGGCATCGAGCAGCTCCTTCATATAGCTGCGGTCTATTGCCGTAAAGCTGCCGCCGAAAAAGGCTATCTCGGCGTTTTTTGTCTTCTCGCCGAGACTTTCCCTTGCCGTTTCAACAGCCCTTATCACATCGTCGGCAGACGGCTGCACCGCCTGCCCTGTTATCTGCTTCTGGTCGCAAAAGCTGCACGCATGAGGGCAGCCGTTATGAGGCACAAAAAGCGCTACGTTTGAATGCTTCAATATCCCATCAACTCCAAAGCTTCACGGGCGGCCTGCTGTTCGGCTTCCTTCTTGCTTCTGCCGCCGCCTCGTCCTATTACGTTATTATTCAGATGCACCTCAACATAGAAATGCTTGTCATGGTCGGGTCCTTCCTCTCCCGTGAGAACGTAGCTCAGATGCTCCTCGGGATTCTTCTGTATTATCTCCTGAAGAGTGGTCTTATAATCCTTGAACGCTCTCGGCTTCGGATTCTTCAGCTCAGGCTCGATAAAACGCAGAATGAATTTTCTCGCCTGCTCCATACCGCCGTCAAGATATACAGAAGCGATTATAGCCTCAAACGCATCGGCAAGTATAGATGGTCTTTCGCTGCCCCTGAGATTCTTTTCTCCCCTGCTCAGCTTAAGACATTCGCCAACACCGAGGGACTTTGAAAAACGGCACAGGCTCTTTTCGCACACAAGAGCCGCCCTCAGCTTTGAAAGCTCTCCCTCGGGCAGTTCGGGACAGTTGCGGTATATATAATCCGAAACCACCACGCTGAGCACGGCATCGCCTAAGAATTCGAGTCTTTCGTTGCTTTTTACCCCGTGTCTTACCTCGTTGGCGTATGACGAATGGGTCAGCGCGTTCTCAAGATATGAAATATTCTTATATTGGTAGCCTATTTTCTTTTCAAGCTCCTTCATCAGTCAGCCGTCTCCTCTTTTCCTGCCTTAAGCCGCCCGAGCCTTGCGGCTATCTTGCCCGTCACGTCGGTATTTGCATAATCTATCGCGGACTTCATTGCCGTTATCATAGTTTCCGCCTTTGCGCTGCCGTGAGTTTTGAGCACGGGCTTTGCCGCGCCCATTATCGGCGCCGCGCCGTATTGGTTATAGTCAAAATACTGCTTCAGCTCATAAAGCTCTTTTTTTATCATGCCTGCGGCAAGCTTCGTCCTGAGATTCTTCATGAATACGCCCTTGAGCTTCTTCATAAGCTCCTTTGCAACGCCCTCGTACATTTTGAGTATGACGTTGCCCGTAAAGCCGTCGGCAACAATGACGTCGCACATACCCGCAGGTATGTCCCTTGCCTCCATATTGCCTATGAAGTTCAGCCCCGAAGCCTTGAGAAGTCTGAAGGCATCGTGCTGCAGCTCGCCGCCCTTATGATCCTCCGTGCCTACGTTTGCAAGCGCTACTCTCGGCTCCTTTATACCGAGCACGTTTTCCATATAAACCGAGCCCATAATGCCGAACTGCTGCAGCATTTCGGGGCGCACCTCTATATTGGCGCCGCTGTCGATAAGCATTACGGGGCCGTCTGACGAGGGCATTATCGGCGCAAAGGCGGGGCGCTTGACGCCCTTTATCCTTTTTACTATCAGAGTAGCGCCCATTATGAGCGCGCCGCTGTTGCCCGCAGAGAGAAAGGCGTCTCCGCCGCCCTCGGAGAGCAGCTTAAGACCTACCGCCATGGACGAATCGTTTTTGGACTTCATGATCTCGCCCGCATCGTCCTCCATTGTGATGACGTCAGGGGCATCATGTATCTCAAGACCCTCAAGGTCTATGCCGTTGGTATCGGCAGTTTCCTTTATTATCTTCTCGCTGCCTACAAGAACTATATCAACGCCTTCGTATTTTTCGCGGCAGAGCCTGCAGCCCTTGATTATCTCAAGCGGGGCGTTGTCCCCGCCGAATGCGTCTACAAGTATTTTCATTCTGACCACTCCCTGTTTTATAGTAAGCTCAGCACTGCTTCAAGTGAGGCAAGCGCTCTTTCGGAATATGCCGCAGCCCTCTGCTTCTTGTCTCTTATCTGCTCCTCAAGCGGCGGAAGTATCCCCATGTTCGCCCCCATAGGCTGAAAATCCTTTATCGTCCCGTCCGATATATATCTTTGCAGCGCGCCGATCATAGTATCCTGCGGCAGCGTAACGGTCTGCTCCCCCTTCAGGCGCTTTACCGCATTTATGCCCGCTATCATTCCCGATGACGCGCTCTCCATATAGCCCTCTACGCCCGTCATCTGTCCCGCGAAGAAAAGCCCGGGCTCGCTTTTCATGGAATAATCCGGACAGAGCAGCCTCGGCGAATCTATAAAGGTGTTCCTGTGCATCACACCGTAACGGACGAATTCGGCATTCTTAAGCGCCGGCACCATGCCGAACACCCTTTTCTGCTCGGGAAATTTCAGATTTGTCTGAAATCCCACCAGATTATACATGGTTTTGTCGGCGTTCTCGCTCCTCAGCTGCACCACCGCCCACGGTCTGTGTCCTGTCCTCGGGTCGCGCAGACCCACGGGCTTCATAGGTCCGAATCTCAAGGTATCGAGCCCTCGCTGAGCAAGTATCTCCACGGGCATACAGCCCTCATATACCTTCGGGTCGCGCACGTCAACGTCGTGTCTCGGCGCTCTTTCGGCATTGACAAGAGCCTCGTGGAAGCTCTCGTACTGTTCCTTGTTCATGGGGCAGTTGATATAGGCGTCATCGCCGCCCTTGTCATATCTTGATGCGGTAAAGGCAAGGTCCATATCTATGCTTTCCGCCGTGATAACGGGCGCCGCGGCATCGAAGAACGAGAGTGAGCCGCCGCACAGAGCCGAGATCCTTTCAGCAAGAGCATCGCTCGTGAGCGGTCCCGTAGCCACTACCGTAACGGCATCGCAGGGAAACTCGGTCACCTCTTTTTCAATGACCGTGATGAGCGGGTCGTTTCTTATCGCCCGTGTCACCATAGACGAGAAGATATCCCTGTCCACTGCAAGCGCGCCCCCCGCGGGAACACGGCACTTATCCGCGCAGCTCATGAGCAGAGAGCCTATCCTTCTCATTTCTTCCTTCAAAAGACCCGCAGCGCTGTCGAGTCTTGCTGCCTTAAGGGAATTCGAGCAGACAAGCTCACAGAGATCGGTGCTTTTGTGTGCGGGCGTGAGCTTGTGGGGCTTCATCTCATAGAGTCTTACCTCAACGCCACGCCTTGCGATCTGATATGCCGCCTCGCAGCCCGCAAGACCTGCCCCCAATACGTTTATATACATATACGTCTACCTCAATACAGGTTTTGCGCAGGAGAACGCTCCTGCCCTCCGTCACCCTGCCGCGCAAGCGCCATACAGGTGATTATCCGTTTTATTTTACCATATTTCAAGAACAATATCAAGTATAAGAAGCCCGTTTTTATGCCTGCGCGGGCGTTCATTTTAGGCTATATTCACCTAAACGGAGTCCCTATCGTGCAATGATAACAAAAAAGGATCGGCTGCGATCCTTTGCCGCAGACCGACCCCGATATTTTCTATGCCGTTTTTATCCCGCTGTCCTGCGACTGCTCCGCGCCGCTGCCTTCACTGCTCTCTGCGGAGCTTTCCTTAAGTATGCCGCCTATGCTCGTAAGTCCGCCTATCCCGTTTATCTCGTCCGAAAGCCTTGACACGGTGCTTTTATAGGCGTTGGATATCTCTCTGCTGCACGCCGTTTCAAGACCGAAGAAAAAAATACAGCAGATGACCGCCGTGACGATCAGTGTGACCGCCGCTATAAGAACGAGTCCCGCAAGCTCTTTTTTTGAGCCGTACAGCTTTTTCCGTCTTTCCTTCATTTTATCCTCCTCAGGCGCTGCCCGTTATTTTGCGGACAGCCTCATCGCTATTACGGTAATATCGTCGTCATGGCTGTCCTGCCTGCGCGACGTAGCCTCGTCGTTTATCATATCGGCAAGCTCCTGCATTTTGTCGCAGCCCCAGCGCATTATTATTCGTTCTATCCATTCTACTCCGTCTATCACGGCTCCGTCCGAGATCATAACTATAACGTCGTCTGCGCCAAGCTCGTCTTCGGTACGCGTGAACTCCACGTCAGGAAGTATGCCTACGGGCAGAGACGGAGTTTCCACACGGTACATCTCTCCGTTTTTTCGTATGAACGACAAGGCTGCGCCCGCCTTCATGAAATCAACGTGACCCGTAAAAAGATCCACCGATACCACGTCGAGGGTCGAAAACGAGCTTTGAAAGTATGCTCACCGACATTCCGCTGTCCACAGCCGCACGGCCGCCCGTACCCATGCCGTCGCTGAGTACGGCCACGGTCTTGCCGGTTCCGTCCCCGAAGTATCTGAAGCTGTCGCCCGATAAAAGCCCGCTGCCGCATATATGCTGGCTTGAGGCTATCTCTAATACGAACGAGGGACTTTCACTCAGTACGAGCCTGCACCGTCCGAAAGCCGCAGTCACGGCAGGCGGATCAAAGCGCCTTGAGCAAATACGGGAGATCTCCCTTACCAATAGACTGCCGTTCAGCTTTTTTCTGTCCTCGTCAAATATCTCCGCCTCTACGGTCATACGCCCCGAGCGGTCCACACGGCAGCTTATGTCAGAAGGAACGAGCCCGAGATCCTTCAGCTTCATGAATATCCTGTCTGACATATCGTTGTCAAAGTATTCATAGCCCTCGTATTCGTCCGCCATATCGCCGAGTATCTCGCCGAGCCCGCAGAACTGTCCTGCCACTACCGTGCGCACCTCGTCTATCCTCTTTGCCGCCGCCTCCGATGCAAGCAGATCCCTGTAGCACCTGTTTATTGCCGAGCAAAGCTCGGGAGCGCGGCAGCATTTTCTCTTTATCTCCTCACACAGTCCGTCGGGCGCTATGCTGCCGTCAGTTCTCAGCCTCTCGTCGAGCAGTCTGAAGTATTCAAGGCTCATGCCGTCGTGGTGCTCCCAGCAGTACACTCTCAGACCGCATCTTCTACAGCTCAATTCTACAGCTTTTTCATATACGCTGTCAAGTGTAGGCGAAATTATCCCCGAGAGCTTCTGCGCCACCTCCTCTACGTCCGCAGATACGTCCGAGAGCGCCTTCGAGGCGAAATCGAGCCGCATTATCACGGATCTTCTGAGTCCCGTGCAGCGCTCGTCCTTTTTAGGATCGTAAAACACCGCCGAAAGAAAGCTTCCGGCGCTTTTAGGCATGAGCATGAATGCTGCCGATGCCGCCGCGCATTCATATAGAACGGTAAGAACTGCGGCAAGGCTGCCCGACTGCACCGATACGACGCTGCAGCTCAGGGTAAAGGCTATGCATGAAACGAGCCTTCCCGTTCGGCTGAATATCCCCGAAACAAGACCCCCGAAGGCGTAGGCGGCGCCGATGAAGAACGTTTCGTCCGAAGCAAGGCTCAGCACGATGCCCGCGGCTATTCCCGCAACGGATCCGCCCGCCGTGCCTCCGTACCTTGATGCAAGCAGAATGCACAGCACCGCCAATATCCTGCCTACCGACACGGGTCCTATGGTTATGCCCGACAGCGCAAGTATGCCTATACACCCCGTAAGCACAAGACAGGCGGCTTCGGGCAGAAGCAGCGAGGAAACGCTCCTCGTGCCGTGCATGATAATTATAGTTCTCGACAGGAAATATGCCGCCGCTGCCCCTATAAGCGACTCCAGCACCGTAAAGACTATCCTGTCCGCCCTGAAGCCCGTCATGCTCATTGCGGCAAGACCCGTAGCAAGGGCAGGTGCAAAGCATACCGCTGCGGAATAGAGGGAATGCCTGTTAAGCCTTTTTACGTCGTTGAGGGTCCATCTTATCGCGATGACGGCAAGCATTGCGGCGATATACCTGAATCGCTCGGAGCCGCCCGAAAAGACGGAGTATCCTATTACAGAGCCTATCAGAGAGGAGAGCACCCCCGAAAACGGGACCGCTGCCGCCGCAGAGATACCAAACGGCGAATACGCTCCGAATACCCTGCCGCCTGCGGCAATAAAGCCGCACCCGAAGCAGGCAAGCTGCGCGGCGAGCCCCCTGCTGCTCTGTGTGCGCAATAGGTTTACTGCGGGAAATTTTGCGGCGATCTCACTGACCTTCAAACAAACCACCCCGTTCTGTATATTTTCCCTCCCATTATACCCCATCGACCCCCGCATTTTTTGTCAAACCCGGAAACGGAAGAAAATAATAAAGAATAATGAAAAAATAAAAATTGTGGTCGTTCTTGAAGAAATACGACTTCATTCCCGTGAGAAAGCCGCAAAAGTACGACGTATCGGGTACACTGTTCAGCAGGCACGGCGGCAAGCGATTGGAGTGTTCCATCATATCGTTTCTTCCAACGATAGATGTATTGTCGGGTAACATTGTACTTTATCGCTGCTTTTGTCACTCCATGCTTCTCAGAATCTGCGGAAATGATACTCTTGACACGTTTTTTTTGTAATGATATAATGTGTGTTATATGAAAGGAGGAGTTCTATGGTCAGCGGAGCAGAAATAATGGTAAAATGCCTTCAGGAAGAGGGAGTCGAGATAGTATTCGGCTATCCGGGCGCTGTAATATGCCCGTTTTTCGATAAGCTTTATGATACCGATATAAAAGCCGTGCTCGTCCGACAGGAGCAGAATGCCGCGCACGCTGCAAGCGGATACGCAAGAGCTCTTTCAAGGGTCGGCGTCTGCGTTGCCACGTCAGGTCCCGGCGCACTCAATATGATAACGGGCATAGCCACCGCATATATGGACTCTATCCCTATGGTAGCCATTACGGGACAGGTCAAGAGCGACCAGCTCGGAAGAGACGTTTTTCAGGAGGCGGACATAACCGGTGCCTGCGAATCCTTCGTAAAGCACAGCTATCTTGTCAAGGATACCGCCGATCTGCCGAGAGTGTTCAAGGAGGCGTTCCATATAGCCTCTACGGGCAGACCCGGTCCCGTGCTCATTGACGTTCCCGTAGACGTACAGCAGGGCGAGATCAAAGAATTCGTATATCCCGAAAAAGTAAACATAATAGGCTATAAGCCCAGCGTATCGGGTCACCCGATGCAGATAAAAAGGGCTCTCGATATACTTTCCACCTCGGAAAGACCCGTAATAGTGGCGGGCGGCGGCGTTCTCACCTCGGGCGCAAAGCTCGTGTTCCGTGAGTTTGTCAGCAAAACGAGCATTCCCGTAATATCCACCATGATGGGCATAGGCGCTATGCCGTCGGACGACCCGCTCTACGTAGGCATGATCGGCTCGCACGGAGTAAAGGCCGCCAATAAGGTCATACACGATTCCGACCTTATAATAGTATGCGGCGCAAGAGTCGGAGACAGAGCCGTAGCATCGCCCGATCAGGTCACAAAACAGACCACGGTAATACATATAGATATTGACCCCGCCGAGATAGGCAAAAACATGAAGACGAATATCCCTATAGTCGGCGATATCAAAAACGTTCTTTCGCAGATGGGCAGAGACGTTCAATATGCCGCGCCCGAAGAATGGCTTGAGCAGGTAAGACAGTGGAAAACGGATTTGGCCGTTCCGCCGAAAAGCTTTGAGGGCTTCGTCGAGCCGAAGAGCTTTATCGCAAAGCTCTCGGGTATGCTCGGACCAAAGTCGATACTCGTTGCCGACGTCGGACAGAATCAGATCTGGTGCGCAAATAACTACAGGCTCTCCGACGGGCGCTTCTTTACCTCGGGCGGCATGGGTACAATGGGATACTCGGTGCCTGCGGCTATCGGAGCCAAGTTTGCCCGTCCTGACAGAGACGTCGTTGCCGTATGCGGCGACGGCTCGTTCCAGATGATGATGAACGAGCTTGCAACTATCGCGCAGAACGGTCTCAACGTCAAGATCATCGTGATGCGCAACACCGTTTTAGGCATGGTACACGAGCTTCAGGACGTCTTTTATAACAGCCGCTACGCCGTAACGGAGCTTGACGAAATGCCCGATTTCGGCAAATTGGCTCAGGCGTACGGCATAGATGCCGCTTTTGCCTCATCGAACGAGGAGGCGGAGTCCTATGCCGAAAAAATGCTTGCAAGCGATAAATCGTCGCTGCTCGTATGTAACGTACACCCGAACACCCCGTCAAGATAAGGAGGACAGGATATGAAATATACGCTTTCGGTCCTCGTAGAAAATCATCCCGGAGTTCTTTCAAAGGTCTCGGGTCTGTTTTCAAGAAGGGGCTTCAATATAGACAGTCTTGCCGTCGGAATAACAGAGGACAGCAATATCTCAAGAATAACCATAGTTGCCGACGGAGACGAATACGTTATAGAGCAGCTTGAAAAGCAGCTCAATAAGGTGATACCCGTAATAAAGGTGCGCACCTTTGCGCAGGACGAATTCATAAGCCGCGAGCTTTCTCTTATCAAGGTGAACTGCCCCGCAAAACAGAGGCTTGATATCATGAAAATAGCCGAGCTTATGGAAGCGAAGATCGTTGACGTTTCGGTGAACACGATGACTCTGCAGTTTGCAGACACTCTCGAGCGCTTTGAAACACTCATGGATCTTCTCAAGCCGTATGGCATCCGTGAGATCGTCAGAACAGGTACGGTGGCTATCGAAAAGGATTCCGCCGCATCACGCAAATGACGGTCTAACGAATTTCATAAATATATTTTTATAAATTCTTTGGAGGTAATTCAAATGCCAAAAATCTACTACGAACAGGATTGTGATATCAACAATCTCAAGGGCAAGACAGTCGCTATCATCGGCTACGGCAGCCAGGGACACGCTCACGCTCTCAACCTGCGTGACAGCGGCGTAAACGTTATCATCGGTCTTTACAAGGGCAGCAAGCGCTGGGATCACGTCAAGGAGCTCGGCTTTGAGGTATATACCACTGCTGAGGCTACTCAGAAGGCTGACGTCATCATGATCCTCACACCCGACGAGAAGCAGGCTGATATCTTCAGAAACGACATCGAGCCCAACCTCACAGAGGGCAAGGCTATCGCTTTTGCGCACGGCTTCAACATTCACTTCAAGCAGATCGTTCCCCCCAAGTTCGTTGACGTATTCATGATCGCTCCCAAGGCTCCCGGTCACACCGTTCGTTCCGAGTATGTTGAGG
>CACWNZ010000139.1 GCA_902762335.1 uncultured Ruminococcus sp.
TGGTGAAAAATTCTATGCAAATTTCGACTGCATAATACTTGACGTTGCGCGGGTGACTATCGGAAAGAACTGTCTATTCGGTCCGCGCGTATGCGTATATACCCCCTGCCACCCCATAGATCCCGACGAGCGCAACACGGGTCTTGAATACGGCAAAGCCGTTACAATAGGCGACAACGTATGGATAGGCGGCTCAGCCGTTATTAACCCCGGCGTTACTATAGGAAACAACGTCGTCATAGGCTCGGGCTCGGTCGTTACGCACGATATACCCGATAACGTAGTCGCCGCAGGCAACCCCTGCCGCGTTATACGCCCGATCACGGAAGAGGACAAAATAATAAAATAACCCCCGCCCCGTTTTACGGCAAAATAATACGGCTGCCGCACTTTTTTGGTGCGGCAGCCTTTTTGCTGTCATTATTATGCTCTGCAGCTTCCGCTTACTCATCAAAGCCGATTTTTATAGCTTCAAAGGTAGCGTCGCAGTCGGACTTAGGCACTAAAAGAGCTATCTGAGTTTCGCTGGTCGTGATAAGGCGAATGTCAGCTCCTGCCTGAGCCGCCA
This sequence comes from uncultured Ruminococcus sp., assembly GCA_902762335.1. Classification (GTDB taxonomy): domain Bacteria; phylum Bacillota; class Clostridia; order Oscillospirales; family Acutalibacteraceae; genus UBA1213. The sequence goes on from CACWNZ010000139.1 coordinate 569, forward strand.
TTTTGAACACCCTTGCCGCAACGCCTGGGCAATTCTCCATACCGGGATCGCTTACGGATATTTTACAGTTGCCGCTGCTGACTATGGGCTTTATGCTGCCCTCGTTGAGCTTTGAGGTGTAGCCGAGTATCTTTACGAGATCGTCGTCGCTCACGGTAAATGAAAGGCTCGTCATAGAGCTGTGCGGCGGCGTCAGCGAGATCATATCAACGTCCGTCTCCATTGCGGCTATCTTTTCAAAAACCTCGGTTACGAAATCCATATTTGCGGGGATATTCTGCAAAATTATAAGGGTAACGTCGTCGCATACGGTTATTGCAGGCTTCATGATAATTCACCTCGTTATATTATTCAGTTATCGGTCTCCTTCAACAGATCCGACATATCGTACATACCCGGCTTTTTGCCCTTAAGAAAGGCTGCGGCGTTCAGCGCGCCTACGGCAAAAACGGTCTTTGACCTTGCGCTGTGGCTTATCGTGAGCACCTCGTCCTGTCCTGCAAAAATGACCTCGTGCTCTCCTACTATATTGCCGCCTCTTATGGAATGTATGCCTATCTCCTTCTTCTCACGCTTTTTTCTGTAGGCGTGGCGGTCATAGACGTACTCGCTCTCGTCCCTGACCTGAGCTATGGCATCGGCTATCATAAGCGCCGTTCCGCTGGGGGCGTCAAGCTTCCGGTTGTGGTGCTGCTCTACTATCTCAACGTCAAAGGCGTTTCCGAATACCTCCGCCGCCTTTTTGGCAAGCTCGATTATCAGATTGATGCCCAGCGACATATTGCCCGAATAGAATATCGGGATATTATCGGCGGCAGCCTTTATCTTTGCCTTCTGCTCCTCGTTAAAGCCCGTGGTGCAGATAACGGCAGGCATTTTGCGAGCCTGCGCGTATGCAAGAAGATCGTCAAGAAGAGCGGGATTTGAGAAATCCACGATAACGTCAGCCTCACACTCAAGCTCTGCAAAGGAGCGCGCATATATAAACTCCGCGTTCCTCGGCTCGGCTATGTCGATGCCTGCGGTTATTGTGACGTCGTCTCTCTGAGCGGCGGCATTTATTATGCTTGCGCCCATTTTACCCGAGCAGCCCGTTATTATTATCCTTGTCAAATCATATCAGTCCTTTATATTCCGCATAGATCTTATGCGATTATCTGATACCTTCTGAGGCACTCTACAAGAGCAGCGAAGCCGCTCTCGCTCATGGGCGCAAGGGGCATCCTGCACGGACCGCAGTTGAAGCCCAGCAGATTCATGGCAGCCTTTACGGGTATCGGGTTTACGTCCGAGAAGAGCATATCTATAAGCTCTATATAATACTTCTGCATTGCAAAGCTTTTCCTGAAGTCGCCGTCAAGCGCATATCTCATCATGTCGTGCGTTTCCTTGGGGCATACGTTCGCAAGTACCGAGATAACTCCCAGACCGCCCATTGCCGTTATAGCAAACGCCTGACTGTCCTCGCCGCTGTATACGTCAAGCTGATCTCCGCAAAGAGCCATTGTTCTTACAAGAGCGGAAAGATCGCCGTTTGCCTCTTTGGTAGCCTTTATCATCGGGTGCTTGCAAAGCTCGGCATAGGTCTCGGGCTTGATATTGCAGCCCGTTCTTGACGGAACGTTATAGAGTATCATCGGAATGCTTATCCTGTCGGCTATATAGTTATAGTGACGGATAAGTCCGCTCTGAGAGGTCTTGTTGTAATAGGGCGTTACCGAAAGTATAGCGTCTGCGCCTGCCTGCTCGGCTTCCTTTGAGAGCTCCGCGGCAAAAACGGTATCGTTGCTGCCTGTGCCGGCAATAACGGGAACGCGCTTGTTTACCTTCTTTACGGTATATTCTATTACCTTACAGTGCTCCTCGGGGTTAAGGGTCGCGCTTTCGCCCGTGGTGCCTGTTGCTACTATGGCATCAGTGCCGTTGCTTATCTGAAATTCTATCAGCTTTCCGTATTCTTCAAAATTCACACTGCCGTCGCTGTTCATAGGCGTTACGATAGCCACGGCAGAGCCTGTGAACATAGGGTCTGACATATATGATTACCTCCTCGTATTATAATATTCCTTTATTCTGTTTCCGTTACGGCTCAGATATAGTTCTCGGCGCAGAGAAGCTCTGCAAGAAGAACAGCTCCGCCTGCCGCGCCCCTGAGGGTATTATGTGACATACATACGAACTTGATGGTGTACTGCGTATCCTCTCTGAGTCTGCCTACGGATACAGCCATGCCGTTCTCAAGGTTGCGCTCAGACTTTATCTGGGGTCTGTCGTTCTCGGTGAAATAGTGTACGAACTGCTTGGGCGCGCTGGGAAGCTCGAGTTCCTGGGGTCTGCCCTTATAGGTCTCCCAATCCTTTATGATCTGCTCCATTGAGGGCTTGTTCTCAAGCTCTACGAACACAGCCGCGGTATGACCGTCGGATACGGGTACGCGGATACACTGAGCGGTTATTGAAGGGGACGTTGCCTTTACGATCTCACCGTTCTCAACGGTACCCCAGATCTTGAGAGGCTCCTGCTCGCTCTTTTCTTCCTCGCCGCCGATATAGGGGATAACGTTGTCTATCATCTCGGGCCATCTCTCAAAGGTCTTGCCTGCGCCCGAAATTGCCTGATACGTGCAGGCGAGCACCTTCTTGACGCCGTACTTCATAAGGGGGTGAATAGCGGGAACGTAGCTCTGGAGAGAGCAGTTTGACTTTACTGCGATAAAGCCCTTCTTTGTGCCGAGGCGCTTTCTCTGAGCCTCGATAACGGCAAGGTGGTCGTTGTTTATCTCGGGGATAACCATAGGAACGTCGGGAGTAAAGCGGTGCGCGCTGTTGTTGGATACTACGGGGCATTCCGCCTTTGCATAAGCCTCCTCAAGAGCGCGGATATCCTCCTTCTTCATATCTACCGCGCAGAACACAAAATCCACCTGTGAAGCCACAGCCTCAACGTCTGCGGCGTTCATGATGACCATATCCTCCATTGACTTGGGCATGGGGATCTTCAGAGCCCAGCGGTTGCCGGCAGCCTCCTTATAGGTCTTGCCCGCAGAGCGCTCGCTTGCCGCAAGCACCTTTACGTTGAACCAGGGGTGATTCTCAAGCAGGGTAGCAAAGCGCTGACCTACCATTCCTGTTGCGCCGATAATACCTACGTTATACTTTTTTTCCATTTTCCATATCTCCTCTTAAAAATTTAGTTTATTTATTTCCGAAGCCTGCGCCTCTCGTCCCGCAAATAAAAAAGACCGGCACAAACCGGTCAATAGAAAGCAGGCAGTCCCGTTTTTGCAGCGGCACCGCGCCGATGCTCCAACAGAATTTACACGATAGCTCCCCACCGCAGCTTCTGCGGTGACAGTCACACGCCACTTTGACGAATGACCAAAGCAGAAAACGCCGCTTCTCTGCTTTTCGGCGGCAAGTCTATTCATCGGGTGTCTCAGGCTTTCGGCAGCCTCGTCCCGATTACGCGCCATTGCCGCGCCTCTATCCCCGGAAAGGTCTCAACCTTCAGATACATATACTATACCATTACTTTTCCCTCTTGTCAACCCCGGCGCAAAGCCAAAGCTGCGCTCCCTATTTCACGGCGCGGCTTTCGTATGGTATCATGCTTCATGCCCGTACCCATGCTGTATAGCCGTATCCCCGGTGCAGAAGTATAGGCTGTCATTGAAGTGGAACGCGAAATCGAGTGCGGGTGTCCGGCGCAGCAAAAGCACCGACCGAGCCGGAAGGCGAGACCCGGCGGCTCGCCGGCGTGCCTGCCGAATCGCGTACCGGATATGCCGCACTTCTGCAGCTTTCTCACGGGCATAAAGCATTCCTTATTCAAGAACTTACTATAATGTCCGAAGGGCGACCATTATTATTCACTATTCATTTCTTCCGCATGCTTTTAAGAAAGTCCGGATGCACGATGCGTGCGTCTGAGAAAGTCCAAACGCACGATGCGTGCGTCTGAGTAATATATATCTGACGATATATAGAGGTGTAGTCACAGAGGTATACAGCTGCCGCTAAATGCTGCGGCAGCTGTATACCCTCATACTGTGACCGTCGAGCTTTATCATAATGCGGGAAATGCGGAGCTTGGAATTGTCGGAACACACAGTCAATCCCACTTTCCACGTTCCTGATCCCCACGTTTTTAAAAGCTTTGCTTTCAACAAGCAAAGGCAAGCCGCAGGCTTGCTGACGTTCAGTGGGAGATTTTACTCCCACTGAATGGATATATGGCTCCCGCCGCCTTAGAGGGCGCGGGTGTCCTGTGGACACCGCTGCGCAGCAGCAGCGCCGACCGAGCCGGCAGGCGAGACCCGGGGGAC
>CACWNZ010000140.1 GCA_902762335.1 uncultured Ruminococcus sp.
TGCTTTTCAGCCTTGACAATATAGATGCCGCAGGACAGCTCTCGCAGCTCATGCTCAAGCTGTCGTCCGACAGGAAATATCTTGCGGCACTGCGCTCAAACACCCGTCTGGACGAAAAATACACCATAGACAGGGTAGGTCCGCAGCTTTTCGGGCTGCTGAGCGACACCAAAATCAAGACCCCGGAGGTACAACGCCAATGAAGAAGCGCATTCTATGTTTTTTCTCGATAGCTGTTCTTATCCTATGCACCCTTCCGTTTTCCGCGCACGCCGTAGGCGACGTGATCGACTTTTCGAGAGACAGCCTCGATCTTTACGTCGGACAAAGCTATAAGCTCAGAATGAAAAACGAGGCTCAGGTGACGAGTTTCGTGTCGTCGGATAAGGATATCGTCTCCGTAGACGATGACGGCATGGTAAAGGCTCTTTCGGCAGGCGTTTCTATAATTACCGCTTCCGATGCGGACGGCAATCAGGCAAGCTGCACCGTAAACGTAAAAAAGGGTACCTCGCCTACAGGTATAACTATATCCAAAAAGACCTTGGAGCTTATAGAGGGCAATTCCGAGAAGCTGACAGTTAAGGTGCTGCCCGACAGCGCGGATCAGTCCAAAATAAATTTTCTAAGCTCTGACGAAAGCGTTGCAAGGGTAGATGAACAGGGAAACGTACAGGCAGTCAAGGAGGGCGTTGCGGTAATAACCGCAGAGGCAGCTTCGGCAGCGATATATACGGAATGTCAGGTCACCGTTGCGCCGAGATCGAGCAGCGGCGTGTTCAGCGTAAACGTAAGCGGCGTGCTCTACTCCGTAGCGGGCGATAAAAAGGCAAATATGGTGCTTGAGCTCAAGAACGAAAAGGAATCTCTTGAGGCAGTGACGGATACGAGCGGTCAGTTTGAATTCGAGAGCGTTATACAGGGAGAATACGAGCTGCTCGTATTCAGGAACGTCCGCGAAAAAACACCCGTCAGCACAGGAAAATTCACGGTAGGCTCTCACGATATGAAGCTCACCTGCATAATGAACGATAAGGAGCTTTCTATCCTGTATCAGAAGGAGACGGAGGCTACGGCGGAGCTCAGGGACGTTTCGCTTGAAAAAAGCACGCTGACAATAGAAGTCAACAGTTCCTACGACATGACCTTCAAGGTTTCTCCCTCTGACGCCGTACTGCCTACCATGACGGGCAAGTCCGACAATGAGAAGATCGCCTCGGTCGATATAGACGGCAGGATAACGGGCTTATCCGAGGGTACGGCAAATATCACGTTCACAACCTCTGACAGAAGGATATCCAAGACCTGCAAGGTCACGGTAGTATCTCAGACGAGAAATACCTACAGCTGGATAATCATTATAATAGAATCGGCGATAATAATCACCCTGTTCATCTCGTTCATGGTGACATACAGAAGATTCATCAGGAACAAAGAGCGCGAAGAGGGCGTTCTGCCGCCGAAAAAGAGCAAGGGGCGCTATAAAAAATGATAATTGCGGCTATAGTAGCAGGCGGAAGCGGCAAAAGAATGGGCGGTGAGCTGCCAAAGCAGTTTATCGACCTGTGCGGCAAGCCCGTTATAATCAGAACTATAGAGAGCTTTCTCGGACATTCCCGTGTAGATGCCGCGGTAGTGGGCATAAACCCTGCCTACTACGACTATATGAAGGAGCTTGCGGCAAGGTATCTGCCCGGGGAACGGGTATTTATAACCAACGGCGGCGCAAGCCGCAATGAAACTATCGAAAATATCATCAGCTATTCGCTGTCGGAGCTCGGCTGCTCCGACAGCGATATTATACTGTCACACGATGCCGTAAGACCCTTTGTAAGCAAAAAGCTGATAGATAGCAGCATAGCCGCAACGGAGGGCTGCGTTATTTGCACGGCTGCCGTGCCTGAGGTGGATACCGTTGCGGTATCGGAGGACGGCTTTACCGTTGAAAGCTTTCCCGACAGGAGCAGGCTGTACAGGATACAGACCCCGCAGACCTTCAGGGCGGGGCGTTTTACGGAAATTTTCGGCTCACTCTCCGCAGAAGAGAAGCAAAAAGCTACCGACGTATGCAGTCTTTTCCTCTTGAGGGGCTATAAAACGGCTATTGTTCAAGGTGACTATACCAATATCAAGCTGACTTATCCCGAGGACTTAATGATTGCAAAATCGATATTAAATCCTGTGTAAAGGTTACAAATCGTTGTAACTATTTCTGTAGTTTATTACAATCTTGTCGCATTTGTCATATTTATTGTTTATAGTGAACTAAATTTTTCGGCGGTTTTTGTGCTTTATTTAGTGATTTTTGCAGCAGCACCCTTGTGTATTTTATACAATGTTTTGGGAATAATCTGCCTTGTTTTCTAATCTTTTCTTGCATTTCTTCATTGACTTATTAAAAACGATATGCTATAATGATTACATTGCAAGTAGACTTGCAATAAATAAGGGAGGATGTTAATCATGAAACTCAAGAAAACTTTCTTCGTAGCTCTGACAACCATCGCTGCTGCTCTTGCAATGTCTGTATCTGCAAGCGCTGCTACACTCGGCGATTCTCAGACATCTGTTACTCCTGTTGATCCCGGCGTAAAGACCGGTGATAACAGCACTGCTGTTGTTGCTGTTCTCGGTGCTACAGGCGTTGCTGCTCTCGGCACAGCTGTTGTTGCTACAAAGATGAAGAAAAAGGCTTCTAAGTAATCTGCGGATCACTGAAAGCTTTTTGACTCGAAAGTAAGGGCGTATAGAAATATACGCCTTTATTTTTTTGTTTTTTTACGGCTGTGATATATGTTTTTTGTCTTGATTATGATATAATGATATAAATAGATTTCGCTGCTCAAGCTGATAACAAGAAAGGATCTGATATCATGAAGCTGAAAAAACTGCTGTGCTGTATTCTGTCTACCGTTTTTGCTGCCGTTCCGATAATATCGGGCTGTAGCAGCTCCGACAGCTCCGTCAGCCTGTTCGACTTAGCCGGACAGCAAATCTCTTCACAGTCTGTTTCGTCAGTTCCCTCACAGACCGAGAGCCTGCCCGGTCCCGCCGAAAGCTCGTATCTGCCCGAGCCGTCCGTTCCGCAGCCCTCACAGCCGCCCGTATCCGTACCGCAGCCCGCGGGCTCGGAGATAACCCCCGCTTTATGGAAGGCCGAGAACAGCGCAGGCAATTCGGTATATCTTATGGGAAGCCTGCACATGGGCGATGATGCCGTAAACTATATGCCCGACTACATTAATAACGCCTTCAATGAATGCACCGCCCTTGCCGTAGAGGCGGATATCGACTCCATATTGGCTGACCAGACCAAGCTTCAGGCGCTCGCGCCTAAAATTGTATATTCGGACGGAACTACCATAAAGGATCATATCAGCGAGACGACCTACAACGGCGTCGTAGAGCTGCTGAAGAACAGCAACGCATATCAGCAGGTGTACGATTACTATACCATATTTATGTGGCAGTCGATAGTTCCGAGCGTTATACCCGTTGCGACCACGCTGAACATTCAGAACGGCGTTGATCTGACAATGCTTAAGAGAGCCAAAAACGACGGCAAGCAGATACTTGAGGTAGAGAGCATAGAGTTCCAGATAGATATGTTCAACAGCTTCTCTGACGGGCTTTCAGACGCTATTTTAGCGGAGTATCTCAACCCGAATTACGGTCAGGCAATGTCAGTATATCTCAGTCAGCTCTACACGATGTGGAAGAACGGCACCGTAGATGAATCTCTGGTGCTTACGGGTACCTTCCTTGACCCGAACAGCGTTAACTATGAATACGTACAGGAATATTACAACAAGCTCCTGAAGGAACGCAACGTCGGCATGGCAAGGACCATAGAGGGCTATATCGACGGCGGACAAAAGGTTTTCGTGCTTGTGGGCGCGTTCCATTACGTAGGACAGGACGGTATAATCTCACTGCTGCAAAGGGACGGCTATACGGTAAGCCGTGTAATATAATTTAATAAGCCGAAAAAGACCGATGCATCACTCAGGGTGCATCGGTCTTTTATTGTGTTCCTGCCCGCAGGCTCACAGTGCCGTCTGTATGCCGTATGAGCGTTTTAACAGACACAGCGTAGCTTTTTTGTCCTGAGAGTTTAATGCGTCACAGAGGCAGCAGAGCGATCTCGGCGGGCATTGTATAAATCAGGACTGCAAAAACCCCCGCAGGCTAACCTGCGGGGGTCTTGTCAGCTGTTAGCTTTTAAGAAAGCGTACTGCGGGATATTACTCCTCGGTTGACTTCTTTCTCATTGTAACTACTGCTGCGCCGAGTGCGAGAACTGCTACTACAGCAGCTGCAACGGGCATTGCAGCGTCACCGGTCTTAACTGTGTCGTTTCCGCCGGGAGTTACTGTTGAGCTCTGACCGGGCTGTGACTGCTGACCGGGATCGGGCTGAGGCTGAGGCTCAGGCTCGGGCTGAGGCTCGGGCTTCTCGCCGCCGAGTGTCTCGGGTACGAAGTCACCTGCGTAGTCCTTCCACTCGCCCTCGTTGTACTTGAACTTTGTCTTCTCAATAGCTCTGCCCTTCTTAGGCTCTACAGAAGCGTCTATAACGTAGATCTGACCTGCATTGGCTGTAGGATCAAACTTAAGGTCTGCTGTCTGATATCCGGTCTCGCCGGCCCAGATCTGCTCGTCTGACTTGCCGCTGTTGAAGATGATCCATGTTGCGCCGAAGGGAACTCTTGCCTGCCATACGTCTGTGCCGGGGATCTGAGTCATAGCTGTGCCGGGGAACTTAGTCGGCTCATAACCTGTTGTGCCGTCATCGTTTACCTTTGTAACGCAGCCGTAATCGTTGTCCTCAAGATCGTATGTTCTTGAATAGTCATCCTGCCACCAATAAGCATAAACCTTTTCCCACTT
>CACWNZ010000141.1:0-1074 GCA_902762335.1 uncultured Ruminococcus sp.
ATGGGAGTATATCAATCAGTTTGCAGAGTTCAACAACTACGTTAATTCTCCCATAGCCGTTTACAAGGACGAGCTCTATAACCTGCCCTTCAACATGAACACCTTCAGCCGTATGTGGAACATAAAGACCCCTGCAGAGGCAAAGAAGATAATTGCCGATCAGATAGCCGACCTCAACATAACCGATCCTCAGAACCTTGAGGAGCAGGCTCTCAGTCTTGCAGGACGCGACGTATACGAAAAGCTCGTCAAGGGCTATACCGAAAAGCAGTGGGGACGCTCCTGCACCGAGCTGCCCGCCTTTATCATCAAGAGACTGCCCCTGCGCTTTACCTACGACAACAACTACTTCAACGCAAGGTATCAGGGCATTCCTATGGGCGGATATACCGCAATAGTCGAGAAGATGCTCGAGGGAATAGACGTTCTCACGGGTACAGACTATTTCGAGTGGATAAAGACCCATGCCGATGAGGTCAAAAAGACCGTATTCACGGGTCAGATAGATCAGTTCTTTGATTATAAGCTGGGCGTTCTTGAATACCGCTCGGTACGTTTCGAGACAGAGGTGCTCGATACCGATAACTATCAGGGCAACGCGGTCGTCAACTACACCGAGAGAGAGGTCCCCTACACGAGAATAATCGAGCATAAGCACTTTGAGTTCGGCACACAGCCCAAGACGGTCATCTCAAGGGAGTATTCCTCTGAGTGGAAGCCCGGCATAGAGCCCTACTATCCCGTAAACAACGAGAAGAACAACAAGCTCTATGAGGAGTATAAGAAGCTTGCAGACGAGACACCCGATGTTATCTTCGGCGGCAGGCTCGGTCACTACAAGTATTATGATATGGATAAGGTTATCGACGTTGCGCTTGCAGCGGTAAAGGAAGAATTCGGTGAGTGATACTCTTACGATAATTCGCAGCATACTATTTCCTAAAGCAGAGATATGTGACAAAACGGAGCTGTATTTCCGCGAGGAAAGCGGCTCCGTAAAATGCTGCGATAACGGAGCATATCTGAATATCAGCGGTACTGCGGCGTTCGATACCTATTTCAACTCGTTCGCTC
>CACWNZ010000141.1:1118-7153 GCA_902762335.1 uncultured Ruminococcus sp.
TTTCAGAAAAAAAGTTCACGCACCAAAATGTGACCGAGGAAACGACAGATCTCACCCCGTATCTTGACGGCGCCTATGCTCATATCTATTTCACGCTGACCTCAGAGGGGGGCAGCCTTTACGGCGGAGAATTCCTTTGCGGGAGCGATAAGGTAAACAACGTGAATATCGCGGCGGTGATATGCACCTTTAAAAGAGAAAAATTCCTTCTGCACAATCACCGTGAAATATGCCGATACTTAGAAAACAGCGCCGTTCTTGACGGTACGAATATACATTTCTATATTGTAGATAACGGCAAGACCCTCGACAGGGCAGAGGTGGAGAACGAGCACGTCACGCTGATACAGAACGAGAACACGGGCGGCAGCGGCGGTTTTACGCGAGGCTATTACGAAGCAGTGAACAGCGGCAAGGGCTTTACGCATGTTCTGTTTATGGACGACGATATAGTTCTCGACTGCGAGATGCTGCTCAGAGTGTATTCTATACTCAGACTGAGAAAGCCGGAGCTTGATGAGCTTTCGGTAGGCGGCACCATGATAAGGCTCAGCGACAGGGTCACTCAGCACGAGGCGGGCTCCGTATGGGACGGCAAAAGGCTCAATTCCATAGGCAAGGATATAGACGTTACGGACAGCGCAGCCGTATTTGAAACGGCGTACTATCCCGAGGGCAACTATAACGCATGGTGGTTTTTCTGCTTCCCCGCCGATTGGCACGAGAAGCACGGCTACCCGCTGCAGCTCTTCGTAAAGCTTGACGATATAGAATACTCTCTGCGATGTGCCGACAGGATAGCCGTAATAAACGGCATTGCGGTATGGCACGACGACTTCGATACCAAGTACGCGGGCTTTCAGGAATACTACATAAAGCGCAACGAGCTTATAATGACCTCTGTGAACGATCAGAAGGGCTATTCTCTGTGGCAGGCAAGAAAGCTCTGCGCCAGCGTGCTCAAGCAGACTATTTTTCAGCGATATTTCCTTGCAGACCTGATATTCCGAGCGTATAAGGATTATCTCAAGGGGTGGAAGCATTTTCTCTATACAGATACGGCTGCTCTTAACAAGGAACTCATGGCAGCCTGTCAGCCCCTTCTTAATGACGAGGCTCTTAAAGAGCAGTACGGCGTATATTTCGATGAGGAAAAATACAAGACCTCACGCACCGAGAAAAGTCATCTTAAAAAGCAGTTCCTGTCCCTCAACGGCATACTTCTGCCGTCGTGCTTTTACCGAAAGGACAAGGACGATTTCTATATCAGTGACCTTGCGCAGCCGAGGGTGACGAATTTCTATAAGCACCGCCGTATGCTGCATTACGACACAGCTGCAAAAAAAGGCTATGTCACTAAGATAAAGCGAAGAAAGCTGTGGAAATATTCATTTCTGCTCTTCTTCAAGTGCATCGGTTTTTTTATAAGATACCCCTTTGTAAGACGTGGCTATAAAAAGCACCTTGCCGAGCTTGCGGATTTTGAGGGCTATCTTGACAGAATGAAAAACAAATAAATAAATCCCCCGGCCAAACGGTCGGGGGATTTTTTACTGCGGTTTAGCGGCTTCCTTAAGAGCCTTTTTCAGCCAGACGCTGCCAATATCGATAGCTGTCCAGAGATCTGATTTTTCGCTTGTTTTAACTATAGCCTTTCTCGGGCTGATGTTCGGGTCGGTGCTGATAAGCTGCACCGTCACCTTATCCGCCACCTCAAGGTCGTTGGCGGGCTGCTTGGATTTTATGACCATTTTGATAACGAAGCTGTCGTTCATATCACCGTAGTAAATAGTATCTCCGCAGCGTACAAGCGGCTTACCTTTGTACTGAAAGAATTTTGCTTCAGCCATGAGCTGCCTCCTTTTTATGTTGCATTGTTACGATTTGAGGTAGCTTTTAAGAAGTACCTCGAGCAGATCATCTCTGTCGATCCTGCGGATCAACGATCTTGCGTTCTTATGAGTGGTGATATATGTCGGGTCTTCAGACAAAATATAGCCTACTATCTGATTGATCGGGTTATACCCCTTTTCCTCGAGCGCCTTATAAACAGTGGTCAGAATTGTCTTGATGCTGTCGTCACGATTGTCCGAAAGAGAAAATATCATTGTCTTGTCATGCATTTATACCACCTCCACATAAGATATATTACCACATTCCGAGGTAAATTACAATAGAATTTTGCCGAAAATTATCCGAAAACCATCAAATTATCGTACAAAAAAGCGTACCGCTTACTGCTGCTTGATTGTAACACCCTTTTCGCGGAGATTTTCTGTTATCCTGTCTATTATCTCCTGCACCTCTGCAGACGAGAGAGTCCTTTCTGCCGATGAGAACGTGAAGCGCACGGTTATCCTGTGGATAGTCTCGGTGTCGTAGGTATCAGCAATAGAAACACCCTTAAGTATCTCTCCGCCCTCGTTTGCCCAGCACTTTGTGAGCTCGCTGTAATAGGTGTTCTCGGGAATATCCATGCTCAGGTCATAGTCTATGGAGGGATACTTCGACGGCTCGCTGTAGACTATGCTCTTGTCGCCGCACTCTGCAAGCTTCTGAACATCTATCTCTGCAAATACGATATTGCCCTTCTTGTCTATATTCTTTGCAACGGTCGGGTGAACTATGCCGATAACGCCGAGTTCCTCGCCGTCAAGCAATACCGTGTTAAGGTTTACGGGGTGCTCGTAGTCGTGAGCTGTCTCTCTCGGTACAAAGGTGAGCTCGCTGTGCTTGATGTTCTCTGTAATGACGGCGAGTATATCCCTCAGTCCGAAATAAAGCTCACGGACGCTCTTTGCCCTGCTGTAAAGGGTAATGCCCAGCATCTTATGCTCATCACAAAGCCCTTCATTATTCAGACCGTCTACCGTTCTGCCTATTTCAAAAATGCCGAAATCAGACGAATAGGACACGTTGCTCTTTACCTGACAGAGTTGTGTGGGTATCATCGATCTTCTCAGTGTCTCTATATTCGGGTTGGTCGCGTTGGCAAGCTTTACGTTGTCCTCTATCTTTATGCCGAGAGCCTTCAGCTCATCGTTGTATGCCCATACGTAGGAGTGTACCTCATGCAGAGAGAATTTCTTTACGAGCAGATCCTTGATCTTTTCCTCTGTGGTCTTTTCCTCCGTCATTCTTACGGGGTAAAGGGGAGAGCGGGTCGTGTTGACGTCAAAATTGTCATAGCCGTATATCCTCGTTATCTCCTCGATGATGTCTGCATTCATGGTAACGTCCTTGGTTATTCTCCATGAGGGAACGCTTACGGTAAAGCTTTCTCCGCTGTGATCAACGCCGAAGCCGAGACTCGTCAGGGTCTTTACAATGGTGTCGCCGTCTATCTTTATTCCCGTGTACCTGTCAACAAAGCCCTGATCGAAGGTAAGCGTAACGGGCGGGAACTTCACTGCGTATTCGTCTGTCAGACGGGAAACTACCTTTGCTCCGCTGTCGTATTTCTTCAGCAGATAGAGGAACCTTCCTATAGCGGGAACTGTCATTTCGGGGTCGAGGCTTTTTTCATAGCGCATAGATGCGTCTGTTCTGTGGCTCAGGCGTACTGTAGACTTTCTTACCGAAGCTGCATCGAAGTTAGCCGATTCAAGCGTAAGCGTAGTCGTATCCTCAACTATCTCGGAGTCAAGACCGCCCATAATGCCTGCAATGGCAACAGGAGTATCACCGTTGCATATCATCAGGGTGTTCTCATCAATATTTCTTTCAACGCCGTCAAGGGTCTTGAAGGTGAACGGCGCATCAAATCTCTTTATGCGTATCTTTTCGACCTTTCGTGCATCAAAGGCGTGCATGGGCTGACCCATTTCAAGCATGAGATAGTTGGTAAGGTCGGCAAGGAAGTTTATCGCCCTCATTCCGCAGTAGTACAGTCTTATGCGGATATTCACAGGGCTTATGCTCCTGCTGATGTTCTCCACCTTTATGGTGCTGTATCTCTTGCAGAGAGTATCCTCTATCTTCATGTCTACCCCGGGCAGATCATCATAGACCGAGAGCTCGTCAGTCTCAAGGGCTTTGAGCGGTCTGCCTGCAAGCGAAGCAAACTCCCTTGCAATACCGTAATGCCCCCACAGGTCGGGACGGTTGGTAAGGCTCTTGTTATCCACCTCAAAGATGATGTCCTCTACGTCATAAATGCTCTTTATATCCGTGCCGAGGGGTACGTCGTCGGTTATCTCCATAATGCCGGAGTTGTCGTCGCTTATGCCAAGCTCCGATTCGCCGCAGCACATTCCGTATGAGGTATAGCCCGCAAGCTCTCTCGGCGCTATGGTAATATCTCCTATGGCAGCGCCTATCTGAGCAAAGGCTGTTTTCATTCCGACCCTTACATTAGGTGCGCCGCAAACAACATCGGTAAGCTCTCCGCTGCCCGTATCTACCTTGAGCAGGTGGAGCTTCTTTGAAGAGGGGTGAGCCTCTACGGACTTTATCTCTGCAACTACTATACCCGAGAGCTCCTTTCCCTTGAAGAATATCTCGTTCTCTACCTCTGCCGTAGAAAGTGAGAACCTGTGTATGAGGTCGAGCTTGTCAAGACCGCTCAGGTCGACAAAGTCCTCTATCCAATTCATTGATAAAAGCATATTTCCTATCCTCCCTTATTCGTCGTCCGTAAACTGAGACAGTACCTTGAGACTGCCGCTGTTGAGATCCCTTATATCCTTTATGCCGTATTTCATCATGGCAAGTCTTGTAAGACCAAGACCGAACGCAAAGCCCGTGTACTTGTCGGGGTCGATGCCGCCCTCACGCAGAACGTTGGGGTGTATCATGCCGCAGGGGCATAGCTCAAGCCAGCCGCTGTGCTTGCACGAGGGACAGCCCGTTCCGCCGCAAATAAGACAGCTTATATCCACTTGCGGAACACCTCGGAGAGCATGGTCTTCATGAAGTAGATAAGGTTGGATATAGAGATATCCTTATCCACCATAACGCCCTCCATCTGGAAAAAGGTATTTTCGTGGCAGGCATCGGTAGCCTCATTTCTGAAGCACCTGCCCGGGAAGATAGCCCTGATAGGCGTACCGTTGTTGATGAGTGCGGGGCCGTATTTTCTGAGAATAGCGTTCTGCGCCGCAGAGGTCTGCGACTTAAGAAGCTGCCCGTTCTCAAGATAATAGGTATCCTGCATATCTCTTGCGGGATGGTGCTTGGGGATATTCAGCGACTCAAAGCACTCATAGTCCGTTACCACCTCGGAATAATCCTCTACAGTGAAGCCCATAGACTTGAATATCTTTTCGCACTGTCTCTGCACGAGGGTTATCGGGTGATATGAGCCGCACTCGCAGGTAGAGGGCGTAGTTATATCGAACACGGGCATTGACTTTATCTCAAGCTCGATCTGCTTTTTCCTGAGCTCATCCTGCTTTTTCTCGATCTGCTCGGTGGCAAATTCCTTGAGCTTGTTCACGTCTGCGCCGAATGCCTTTTTCTGCTCTGCCGCAAGGTCCTTCATTTCCTTAAGAAGGGCTGTTATACTTCCCTTTTTGCCAAGGTAGCCGACCCTGATGCCGTCAAGACCGATAAGGTCAATAGTTTCGGAAAGCTTCTTTTCAAAATCCGCCTTCAGCTTCAAAATTCGTTCGTCCATAATAACCTCCATATAGTTTATTATTTCGGGCAGCACAAAAACAAAAGACCCCTGCACATTTCTGCGCAGGGGCGAAAATATCCGTGGTACCACCCTGATTTCTGTCTTTAAGACAGACACTCCTCGTCTATAACGGAACGACCCGTCGCCGCTTAATCATGCATCATGCATTTTCGGCAGCGCCGCTCGGAAGTGAACTTCGCCGCATTTGTAAGTCTCTGCTTTCAGCCGATGACAGAGCTCTCTTTTCATACAAGTCCTGCGGTTACTCTCTTCGTCACTGCGTTTCTTTCCTTTACTCCCCATTATACCACACCCCCAAAAAAATTGCAACCCCTGCGCACAGGCTCTCCAGGGCTTTTGAATGAGTAAATAAACTATGAACAGAGCCAGTTAGCAACGATTTTATCAAGGTATG
>CACWNZ010000142.1 GCA_902762335.1 uncultured Ruminococcus sp.
GCCTCGATGATGCTCTCCTCCGATCTCTCAAGGAACTCGGGCTCGTCGTGTACGTCCTCGGGACGGATACCGAGTACGACGTCCTTGCCAACGAAGTGAGAAAGTATGTTCTTCTTGTTCTTTGATTCGGGCAGCGGAATTGTGTACTGACCGAACTGTATGCCGTAATCGTCGCCTGATCTTACGATAGTAGCGTCGATGAAGTTCATCTGCGGTGTGCCCATGAAGCCTGCAACGAACTGGTTACAGGGTCTCTCATAGAGATTCTGAGGAGTATCAACCTGCTGAATGAAGCCGTCCTTCATAACAACGATACGGTCAGCCATGGTCATAGCCTCTGTCTGGTCATGCGTAACGTAAATGAAGGTGGTGCCGAGTCTCTTGTGGAGCTTGGATATCTCGGTTCTCATCGCAGTTCTGAGCTTTGCGTCGAGGTTGGAGAGAGGCTCGTCAAGAAGGAAGACCTTAGGATCACGGACGATAGCACGACCGAGAGCAACACGCTGTCTCTGACCGCCGGAGAGAGCCTTCGGCTTACGCTCGAGAAGATGAGCGATATCAAGGGATCTTGCAGCCTCTTCAACACGCCTTCTTATCTCCTCGGGGGGAGTCTTGCGGAGCTTGAGTCCGAAAGCCATGTTATCGAAAACCGTCATATGCGGATAAAGAGCGTAGTTCTGGAAAACCATTGCTATATCTCTGCCCTTGGGGGAGATATCGTTAGCAAGAACGTCGCCTATGCGGAGCTCGCCCTTTGAGATATCCTCAAGACCTGCGATCATACGGAGTGTTGTAGACTTGCCGCAGCCTGAAGGACCAACGAAAATGATGAATTCCTTGTCAGCGATCTCGAGGTTGAAATTACTGACGGCAACAACATTTCCGTCATAGATCTTGTAAACATTTCTTAATGATACACTTGCCATAATTATCCTCCTGAATTCGCTCTTGTAAGCGTATTTGAATGCCATATTCAACACTATTACTATAACAGATTTTTTCCAAAAATAAAAGGCATTTTTTTACTAAAATCTAAGGCTTTACTTTATGTATAATTCACATAAGACAAATTTCAACACCTTGTTTTGTACAAATTGTATGCTAATTTTTATGACAAATGCCGTGTTTTCGGTCTAAAAGGTCAACGATCTCCTGCTCTGTCAGGTATCGGGACTCTCCGGGGGCGAGGTTTTCGTCAAGAAAGACCTGTCCTATACGCAGTCTTTTGAGCGCCGTGACCTCCGTTCCGACAGCGTGGAACATCTTTTTTATCTGGTGGAATTTTCCCTCGCAGATCTCCACGAGAGCCGTTTTTTCTCCGGTTATCTTCATCTCTGCGGGCATGAAGGCTTCGCTGCCCGCGCTTATCCCTTCGGCAAAGGCGCGCGCGTCGTCCTCTGTCAGCTCTCTGTCGCATTCGGCTTCGTATAGCTTATAGACGTGGCTTTTCGGGGAGAGCATTTTATGAGCAAGCTCGCCGTCGTCGGTGATAAGGATAAAGCCCACGGTGTCCTTATCGAGCCTGCCCGCGGGGAACAGCCCCCGCCTTTTCATCTCTGCGGGGAGAAGGTCTATGACCGTTTTTGCGTGTCTGTCGGTGCTTGCAGAGAGCACGCCGCGGGGCTTGTTCATCATTATGTATACGAAGCGGCTCAGCTTTACGGGCTTGCCGTCAATTTTTATTTCGACGGCTTCGGGGTCGAATTTCTCGTCGGGGCGTCTGACGGTCCTGCCGTCGGCGGTCACCCTGCCCGCTTTTATAAGAGCCTTTGCCGCGCTCCTGCCCTCGGTGTTCTGCGAGGATAATATTTTGTCTATTCTTTCGACAGCCATATCGTCATTCCCTTCCGTTCTTCTCTTATGATAATAGCACAAACTCTTTTTTATTTCAATGCGCGCGGCGATATTTATCACACGGGCGGATTATTACACATAGTATAATATTGAGCAGGGAGGCTGATAGAATGAAAACGATAATATATACGGTAAAAAAGGGCGATACGCTGTATGATATAGCAAAGCACTGCGGAACTACCGTTAACGTTATAGCAAGGTACAACGGCATCGCCGTACCCGATATGATCTATGAGGGGCAGATACTCAGGATACCCGTGACGGAGCTCTGCGGCGCAAAGGGCGGTCTCAGAGAATATATCGTAAAAAAGGGCGACACTCTTGCAGAGATAGCCGTTGCAAACGATATTTCGGTAGAAGCGCTTGCCGATCTGAACGGTATTTCCGACCCCGACCTGATATACGAGGGGCAGGCTCTTATGATCCCCGCCCGCGGCTGTTCGGACAGGGAATACGTTGTAAAAAAGGGCGACACCCTCTCGGGCATAGCGGAGAGCTTCGGAACGGATACGGAAAGCCTTGCCGGGGAGAATGATATTTCCGACCCAGATATTATAACGGCGGGACAGGGTCTTTCGATACCGGAGACGGATAACGGGGACAGGCTCGAATATACCGTACAGGCGGGGGACACGCTGTGGGGGATCGCAAAAAGAACGGGCGTGAGCGTTGCCTGTCTTATCAATCTCAACCGTCTTACAAAACCCGACTGTCTTATGCCCGGTCAGACCCTTCTTATCAGGGAATAGTTCATTGCGCTGCCGCATCACGACTATATCTGATGCAGCAGCCTTTTTATGCTCTGCGCCGCAGGATACCGTATCCGCCGCGCTTGAGAGAAAGCATATAAGCTCCCGCGCAGAAAATACAGCAAAGGGAGAGCCTTATTATGAGATCCGCCGTCGATAAGCCCGTAAGGGGCAGAGCCTGCGCAAAAAGACAGGCTGCTGCCGCAGTGACAGCGGGCAGCAGAACGGAGCGCACGATGCTGAGTCTGAACGAGGTGACCTGAACGAGTCTGAACAGGCTCATGGCGGTGTTGAGAAGCTCGCTTATGATTATAACGGCTGAGGCGCCTGTTATGCCGTACACGGGGACTAAAATAAAGGTGAGGGCTACTCTTATGACGGAATCTATCGTGTTGAAAACGAAGTAACTGAGCTGCTCGTCAAGACCCTTAAGTATGGCATCGGCGGCGCAGTCAAGGTACATAAACGGCACGACGGGCGCAAGCACGGCAAGGTATTTTCCCGCAGAGGCGCTTCCGAAGAGAGCCATGCACAGCGGGTCTGCAAAGAAAATGAGCATCACCGTGACGGGCAGCGAATATCTCAGTACGGCTGAGACTGCCTTTTCGGTCATGCGTTTTATTGCGGCGGTATCGCCCCTTGCCCGCGCGTCGGCGGCTTCGGTTATCATAAGCGTTGAAAACGGCAGGATAAGCACCGAGGGGAACGTTATCACGGGCATGACCATTCCGCTTGTTATCCCGTACTGCGAAAGAGCCTCGCTTACGTCAAGACCGTGCTTTTTCAGACCCGAGGGTATAAGGGCGTTTTCTGCGGCGGAAAGTCCGCTTCTTATGCAGGCATTGGCACTTACGGGCAGCAGAACGGGCAGGGCAGTCCGTCCGATCCTAAAGACTTTTTCGCGCCCTGCTCCCGTTTTTCTTGCGTCGGCTCTGTAGCAGAGCAGGGAATATACAAACGAAGCAAGCTCGGCTGAGGCGGCTGAGGCGGCGGCGATACAGCAGGTCTGTGTAATGTCACGGGGTCGGAACAGCGCCATTACCAGAGCAAAGCCGCCCGTTTCTATAAGCTGCTCTATGAGCTGCTGTCCCGAGGGCTGAAGCGTGCTGCGTCTTGCAAGAAAATATCCCCTCACAGCGGCGGATACCGCCAAAAAGGGCAGACCCGGGGCAAGCAGCCGCAGGGACGGCGCCGCCCTTTCGTCGTGGAGAAGATAAGAAGCCGCCGCATCGGCGCATGAAAGCATCAGCGCGCCGCCCGCAAGACCGATAAAGAAGGAGAGCTTCATACAGTATTCGGCAGCATAGCGCGCCTGCGCGGGCTTTCCTCTTGCCGAAAGCTCGGTAAACAGCCTTGAAGCGCAAAGACATACGCCCGAGGATACCGTCGCCGCAAAAACGAGATAAACGCTCATAACTAACTGATAAAGCCCGAGCCCCTCTGCGCCGAGCCTTCCCGCAAGAAATACCCTGAAAAGCATTCCCGCGCTTTTTATAACAAGAAAGGCGGCTGCCATGATAATGCCGTTTTTTACAAATACAGAGCTTCTTATATAAAACCCCCCTGATTTTTCAATTAATGATTTGACTGTAGAAAATGATAGTAGTAAAATAAATGTATAGAAACGGAAAGTGAGATGATGAGATGTTCCGTCTGAGACGATTCCTGAAGGACTATAAGCTGCAGCTCATAATAGGACCGATATGCAAGCTCATAGAGGCGATATTCGAGCTGCTTATCCCCATGATAACGGCGGATATAATCGATAACGGAGTGAGAAACAACGACGTCGGCTACGTCATTCGGAAGGGCGGGCTCATGGTGCTGCTCGGCGCCCTCGGGCTCGGCTTTGCCCTCGTGTGCCAGAAATCGGCGTCTATAGCATCGCAGGGCTTCGGGACCAAGGTGAGGAACGCAATGTTCAGACATATCAATACGCTGTCGCACAGCGAGCTTGACAAGATCGGTACGCCCTCGCTCATTACGAGAATGACCAACGATATAAACAGGCTTCAGCTTGCGGTGGCGATGCTGATAAGGCTTGTCATAAGAGCGCCGTTCCTCGTTATCGGTGCGCTTATCATGGCAATGCTGATAGATCTCAGGCTCTCGCTTATCTTTTTCGGAGCGTCTCTGCTCATCGCCCTCGTGCTGTTCATAATAATGAACAGGTCTGTACCGTTCTATAAAAGGATACAGAAAAAGCTTGATACCGTGTCGCTCATTTCAAGAGAGAATCTCTCGGGAAACAGGGTCATAAGGGCTTTCGGAAGA
>CACWNZ010000143.1 GCA_902762335.1 uncultured Ruminococcus sp.
AACCCCGCCCGGCGCAGAGCCTGCGCTCCCGATTCGCGGCACGGCTTTCTTTCGGTATCATACTTCATGCCCGCGACCATGCTTTATTGTCGTATTCGCGGCGTTGAAGTATGGAATAACAATGGAGTTGAGCGCGAAATCGGAAGCCGCGCTTTCCGGCTGCTTCTTTATAGAATTCAATTTCTTCATTCTATTTTATTTTGCGAGCCTGCTGAATTGTCGAAACGCGGCGCAGAAGTTTGGGTCGTCGTTAAAGTTGAACGCGAAATCGGCACCGGCAGCTTGCCGGCGTGCCTGCTTAAAAGCGTTCCGGGTATGTCGTAATTATGTAGCTTTCTCACGTGCATGAAGCTGCCCTTCTTAATGAACTAACTATAAAGCCCGCAGGGCGACCATAATTATTCATTATTCTTTATTATTTCTTTCTCTATTTCCAATTGTTAAAAAGTGAAATTTGGTATAAAGTTGCCATAAAGATTTTGAAAAAAGTTCAAAAAAACTATTGACATTCTCTAAATCTGTGGTATAATAAGATCAAGATAAAGAGAGAGCGAGCAAGGTACCGAAGGGGTATAGCTTAACGGATCCGCTTATCGGATCGGCTCTTGCTTTAGTCTAATTCATGAAGGGAGGCAAGCTCCAATGGGCGATCAGGAACCGGTTTGTCAGACTTTTAGTCACGCTCTTTGGTGTGACGTCTTCAACAAGGATAAGACAGATTAAGAACGGAAATTTTGATAGTTGCAGCCGCTGTTTACCCCGGTTTGCCGAATACCGGCTCTTAACAGCCGCTCCTATGATACGGCAGTCTGTGCTGTGAGTTCGGAAAGGTCTTTGAATTGTATGAAGAGCCCGACGATGACGGTCATGCTGCTTGATCTAATTCTTCATCATTCCACGGCAGCAGGGTGTCTGACCTTTTTTCTAAACTCACAATTAAATATAGGGCGCTTACAGCGCCGCAACCGTCGGTATACGGGGATAGCCTCCGCAGATATTTGGGTGAAACATACCAAACAAGCTGAACTTAGTAATTCCCCTGTCATAGCAGCGAAAGCTTCGTTATGTGTCGATGATCTTTCGGCACACAGCGGGCTGACATAACGGTCAGCCGTTTAAGCAGAGTATTAAGAGCTTTTAGCTTGAGGCATCAGGTGAACAAATCTCCTGCCAAATGCGTTTCGCTCTATGATCGGTTAGCAACTGTTGGCAGTTTTCTATATAAATTTAATACTAAGGATTGAGTCCAATGTAATATCTCCCTTATTTAAGGTTTGCAGCTGCAAGCCCGTTCGACTTCCAAAGTATCTTATTATTAGGAATGAGTCCGATGGTAATATTTTAGATAAGTTCGATCCCTTGACCCCGACAGCGTTTGTCGGGGTCTTGTTTATTCCTTCTATAACCAAAAAACAGAGCAGACCGGGGAAATCCTCCCTCGTCTGCTCTGATCATTTTTGCGTCGCCGATTCAGAAAACCATCTCCTCGGGCGGAGCGGTGAATGATGCAAAAACAGCCCTTCCGTTCTCAAAATAAAGCACCTGCGTGTTGCCGTCGTCAGCGCTGTACATACCCTTCAGCTCGGGGTATTTGTCGAGCATTGCGGTTTTTACCTCAAGGCTGTCGTCATTTACAAGCCTTCCCGAAACTCTCAGCCACGTTCCTTCCATAAATGCGCAAAGCTCGGCGTTCGGGTTCTTTTCAAGCTGTTTAGAAACGCTCTTTACCTTTCCCGTCTGGATATACAGTCTGCCGTTATACAGCAGCACGGTACCGAAGGGGCGCACCCTCGGCTGACCGTCCTCGTCCGTTGCGAGATAATATACCTTTGCCTTGTCGAGAAATTCTACTATTTTTTCAAGCTGTGTCATTTGCCGTACCTCCTGTTTTTTCTTTTATAATATCATCTCTGCGCCTATTTTACAATAACAAATTCTCAACGCACATGGAAATCAATTTTGCAAAGCAAAATTGTAAAAATTGCTCTCCCTCAGTCAGCTTCGCTGCCACCGCCCTCTTTGAGGGCGCGGGTCTCCGGTGGAGACCTCTGCGAAGCAGAAGCGCCGACCGAGCCGACAGGCGAGACGGAGGGAGGAGAAGAAATGAATAATGAATAATGAAAAATGAATAATGAATAATTGCGGTCGCCCTGCGGGCATTATAGTAAGTTCTTTAAGAAGGACAGCTTTTTGCCCGTGAGAAAGCAACAGAAGTGCGATATACCGGGGACTCGATTCAGCAGGCACGGTAACTTTGATAGAATGAAGAGATCAAATTTTGTGAGGAACCAGCCGGAAAGCGCGGCTATTGCCGCGCGGCGGCGGGGGCAGTATCATGCAAGGCAAAGCCTTGCCCGTGCCAGATGCCGCGGGGCGAAAGCATGATACGCCAAAGAAGTAAGCGCGCCGGGGCGCGCGGGGCGCGAATCGGCACCGGCAGGCGGCAAGCTGCCGCACCCCGATTTCGCGCTCAACCTCATCGGTAATCCATACTTCTACGCCGCGAATACAACTATAAAGCATGGGCGCGGGCATAAAGTATGAAACCACATGAAAGCCGCGCCGCGAACATGGCACCGGCAGGCGGCTCGCAGGACATATAAAGAGCAGATACGACAATAAAGCAGGCACGGAAAAAGTGAATAGAGAATAACGAATAGTGAATAGTTGTGTTAAAATTCCAATAATAGCAGGTTTCTGAGAGATATAACTTCACACTTGAGAAAAAGCTGCGAAAGTACGACATATCGTAACACTGTTAAAGCAGGCACGGTAACTTTTTTAGAATGAAGAACATGAAGTTCATGAAGAAAAAGCCGGAAAGCGCAGCTATTGCCGCGCGGCGGCGTGGATAGTACCATGCGCCGCAAGGCGCCGTGCCGGATGCCGCGGGGCGAAAGCATGATACGCCAAAGAAGTAAGCGCGCCGGGGCGCGCGGGGCGCGAATCGGCACCGGCAGCTTGCCGGCGCGAATCGGTACCGGCAGCTTGCCGGGCGGGATTGAAATTTTTGAGGGGATGTGGTAGACTAAGAAAACGAGGGATGAAAGGGGATAGAGAAATGAGCAGCTATCATTTTTTTGCAATAATGTCACGAATGAAGTATATAAACCGATGGTCACTTATGAATAATACAAGACAGGAGAATATAAGCGAGCATAGCCTTACCGTTGCAATGCTTGCCCACGCCCTTGCCGTTATAAGCAATAAAAAGCTCGGTAATAATATCGACCCCGAACACGCCGCAACGGTGGCACTGTTCCATGACTGTACCGAAATAATAACGGGCGACCTGCCGACACCTATAAAATATTCCAGCAGGACTCTCAGGGATGCCTATAAGAATATAGAAAAGGACGCCGCGCGGCAGCTTGCGGGTACTCTGCCCGATTATATGAGAGAAGAATATGAAAGACTGCTGCTGCCTTATGATACCGACAGCCATACGCTCAAGCTCGTAAAGGCGGCGGATAAGCTCTCGGCGCTTATAAAATGTATAGAAGAGGAACAGATGGGCAACAGCGAATTCAGCAGGGCAAAAACGGAAATAACCTCAGCGCTGCATAAAATGGAGCTTGAGGAGGCGGAGATATTTATGAGAGATTTTCTGCCGTCCTACAGCCTGTCCCTCGATGAACAGAATATCGCTCTGTAGGGTCTGCTATTATAAACAAATTAAGCACTTTTGCGGTCAGAAATATGGAAAACACGACATTTTTGAAAAAATAGTTTGCTTATCCGTCAGTTCTGATATATAATGATATGGCGAGTGAATAATCGGAAGCGCAAGGGGCGTTTCCATGACCTTATCCGCTATCGTTGAGGAGGCAGTTATATGTCCGTCGATAATAAAGGCAGTGACCGCAGACACGGCTCAAGAGGCAGTACGGTCGTCGTATATAAAAAGGGCGGCTCAAAAAGGGGCGAGCCCGGCGCATATTATAAACGCAAGCTGAGAAAGCGCAGGATAGCGCTCAACGTCACGGTATCGGTGCTTGCATCTGTGATGATATTGGCAGGCTGCGCCCTTATAATCGCCTATACCTATTTCCACAGGATAAATTATAAGGAGATAGATACCGATACGAGCGCTCAGAGCTCGCACAGCTCATTTATAAACAGCACCGCGCACTTCGACCCCGATACCTCGGAGGAGATAAAGACCTATAACGGCACTCTGCTCAACGATCCTATGGTGCTCAACGTTATGCTTTTCGGCGAGGACAGAAGATATAACTCAAGCGTGGGCAATTCCGACACCATGGTGATATTCTCGGTCGATACCCGCCATAAAAAGCTGAAGATGCTCTCTCTTATGCGCGATACCTACGTCGATATCCCCGGCTACGGCGAAAACAGACTCAACGCAGCCTATACCTTCGGCGGCCCTGCGCTTACCGTCAGCACGATACAGAAAAACTACGGCATAAAGATAGACCGCTACGCCGTTGTCGATTTCGGAAGCTTCAAAAAGATAATCGACACCCTGGGCGGCATAGACGTTGAGCTCACCCCCGACGAGGTGGACTATATAAATTGGCAGGTATGGATAAACGATCAGGACGAGTATTCCGACGCCGACCCCGCATATAAGGAGAATATCCGTTCGCAGCTCAAATACGTATGGCAGACTACCGTAGACGAAAGCGAAAGACCTATAGACAAAAACACGCTTGTATTTGAGAAAAGGGACGAGGACGGCGACGAAAAGGCGACCGTTCACCTTAACGGACAGCAGGCTCTGTGGCACGCCAGAAACAGGGGCGAGGACGGTATATGCAGCGGCGACGACTTTACCCGTACAGAGCGCCAGCGCGGCGTAATATCCATAATCATAAACGACCTCAAGAGC
>CACWNZ010000144.1 GCA_902762335.1 uncultured Ruminococcus sp.
AATGCTGTCGCCGGTCTTTATTCCCTTGTTTATAAGGTTGTGAGCAACGATATTCGCACTCTCGTTCAGCTCTTGATATGTAAGTGTTCTGTCCTTTGCGACAAGGGCGGTCTTGTCCGGATTATCGTTTGCGCTCTGTTCAAAGAGCCTGTGCAGGAGCGTAACGGGGATATCGGCGCTTGCGGAAACGGAGAATTTCTTTAATTCCTTCTGCTGCAAGGCGGGCAGAGCGAGAGACTCACTGATCGTTCCCGGCTGATCGTCGCAGAGCTTTTCCGCAGTGCTCAGGAACTGGTCGATAAAGTTGTCGATCACCTTATCGTCAAACAGCTCGCTCGAATATTGCAGATAGCAGTCGATTTCCTGTTCCTTGACCTGCATAACAAGGTTTATGTCCTTGCCCGAGGGCTGGAGGCGGTAGGAGGTGTTGAGGGTCACGCCGTTTCCTTCAAATGAAGTCTGTAGCGGCACATAGTTTATGCCGATATCCGAAAGCAGACTGCGGGAGGAATCTCTGTCTTTTGCAAAGGCTGCAACAAGTCGGTCAAAGGGGCAGGAATCCCACCTTGTATATTCTGCGACGTTAGCTTTGACCTGACGGATATAATCGTCGGCACTCATAGTGCGGACGGGTTTTAGGCGCAGAACGGCGGTATTTACGAACATACCGATGGTGTTGCGGGTGTTTGCGTTTCTGGTGTTTACGGGAACGCTTATTGCGATGTCCTCGGACGCGGTATATTTCGCCGCCGTCATGGAATAAGCGGACAGGATAATGTCAAACGTAGTGACGGAACGCTGTCTGGCGGCCTGTCTGATGCTCCTGAGCAGATCGCCGCGAATGGTGAAGCAGCGGTTCGTATCGGATTCCGGATGCACCTTCGGACGTGCGCCCTTGATCGGCAGCTCGGTAACGGGCACACCGTCTGCGTAGAGAGCTTTATACTTTTCAAGGCTCATTTTATACGCAGGCTCCTTGTTCTCGGTTGAAGAACCGCTCAGGTCAAAGCTGTCCTCGACGGGGGTCTTTCCGGTGAGCCTTGCAAAAAGCTCTCTGCCAAACAACACGTCACTTCCGCCGTCAAACATGATGTGATGATACAGCAAAGCAAGCAGACAGTTCTGTCCGTCCGTATAGATCACTGCGCTGACGGGAATGCCGGCAGACAGATCGTAGGGCTTGTCGAGAGCTTCGGTCAGTTCATGGGCTGTGCTGAAATCATCGACCTTTGTTACGGTGATCTCCGGCAATTCGTCCACAAGCACTCTCATAAGTTTACCGTCCTTTTCGCGATAGACGGAGCGGAAAGCCTCGTGACTGCGGAAGATCTCCGTAAGGGCGTCATTCATCTGATCCGCAGAGACTCCCTGTGCTTCATAATAGCCGATCATATTGTACATCTTTGAATCAGGATTGAACTTTGATTCAATATACATACCTATCTCGAAGGGATTGAGGGGATATTCCGTGAGCTCTGTTTTTTCTGATGTTGCGGCTTCGGCAACTTCGGTCTGTTCAAGTCTTGCGCCGATCTCCTTGGGAGTCTTGCCGTCATAGATCATCTCCGAAGTGAGGGCGGATATGCCGCATTCCGCCTGCAAGCTCATGGCGAGCAGCGAATCGCCGCCGAGAGAGAAGAAATTATCGTTTATGCCTACCTGACCGCACTTGAGCAGCTTTTCAAACGCGGCGCAGAGCAGCTTTTCATATTCCGTTGAGGGAGCGGCGTATTCTTCCTTGAACGATGCTGCCATAGGCGGCTTTATAGCCTTTCTGTCAAGCTTGCCGTTCTGATTCAGCGGGAAAGCCTCGATCTCAACAAAGAAGCGGGGTATCATATAGTCAGGAAGCTTCTTTCGCAGAGAGGCCTCAATATCATCTTTCGATACCTCCATACCTTTCTTGACCTGATAGAATGCCGCCAGGTATGTAAGTCCGTATTCGTTTTCAAATGCCTTGCAGACGGCGGCTTCCACCCCGGGATGATCGGTGACGATCCTTACCTCGATCTCTCCCGTCTCTACGCGCTGACCGTTTATCTTGACCATCCAGTCCTTGCGGTTGACATAGAGGATACTTCCGTCGGGCAGCTTTCTGCCCATATCGCCGGTATGATAGAGACTGCTGTTTTCGTCGTCAGAGAAGTGGTCCTTCTCAAAAACTCTTGCAGTCTGCTCGGGCAGATTCAGATAGCCCTTTGCAAGGTGTCCGATGATGCAGATCTCGCCTTCCTCGCCGTCGGGGACCTCTATGCCGTTATCGTCTAAAAGTACGACCTGGTTATTCAGGCAGGGCTTGCCGATGGGTGTGTTGTCGTATGCCTTGTCGAGCGGGAAATACAGGGCGCATTGAGTTTCGGATGTGCCGTATATATTGATGATTTGATATTCGTCAGCGTAGAAGTCCGAAAGTCTCTCGCCGGCGGTCTTTACTACTCTCAGAGTGGAGCCGTGCATATCAAGACGCTTGAGCATATTAGGGTTTATATACATTACGGTTATGCCATTCTCGCGGATGGCGTTCCTTACATATTTCAGGTCCTTGCGCTCCTCGGTGTTCAGGATAACAAGCTGAGCGCCGGCGGTGAGTGTGTCATATATCTCCGCCACCGACCATGCAAAGCTGAAGCTGACAAGACCAAGAGTCTTGTCGTTTTCGTTCAGACTGCTGACCTTGAGGTCTCTTTCCAGTGAGTCATAGAACGAGCGGTGGTTATGTACAACGCCCTTGGGATTTCCTGTGGAGCCCGATGTATATATAAGCAGAGAAACGTCGTCGCCGTCGGTTTCGACGTCCTCGGTTATCGGCTCTGCACTCATAGCCTGGCGGATAAAGGCTTCGTCGATGATGACGGGAGCCTGACAGTCGTTTTTGATGTAATCCACACGGTCCTGCGGGTACTCGGGCAGAAGCGGAGCATAGCCGCAGCCGGCCCTGAGGGCGCCGATCTCGGCAGCTATATATTCTATGCAGCGTGGCAGTAGTATCGGAACGATGGAGCCCCTTTCTGCTCCGTGGGCTTTAAGGGCGGCGGCTATCCTTCCTGTCAGGTCAAGCAGCTCTCCGCCTGTAACGCCGCGTCCCGAAAAGTTCTCGGATATCAGGATTTTGTTGCGGTATTTTTCAAAAACCTGTCCGAGATGTTCGGTCAGTAAACTCATTTTCTTGTCCTCCTTGTATATGGTTTGTAAATAGAATTGATAACTTGTGATTATGCGGATCAACCGCTCTTTGCCTTTTTCCTGCTTATGACAGTGTCATAGACCTTGTTGTAGCCTCTTACCATGATTTCAGTGGTCACCATACAGATGATCGTCAGCGGCCAGCAGAACCGGCTCTCAAAGGGAACATAGAAATGTATCGCAGAGGCAAATAGATAAGTCAGCATGTGCAGGGCATAATACTTTGAAATATGCTTGTTGTAGTAAAGAAGTTGTTTTGATACGGGATTCTTCGGCTGCGCCTTGGGAGAGGGATCGATCACGAAAAAGATGACGCATGCCATCAGAAGAATATGCGCTATGCCGGCAATAACGTGCCACAGATCGGGATGGGTATATGTGTAATTGACGGTGGTGTAAAGATAAGTAAGATCAAAACCGTACTGCACAAAGAAGATAATCCACCACACGGCGACGATCACCAGACAGACAGGCAGCAGGCAAAGCCAGAACCTCTTTTTATCCTTTACCCTGCGGAATATCCTGCCGAAGGCGACGCCAAAAAGGGCGTAGGAAAGGAAATACAGCGGAGTAAATGAAACGAAGTTTGCTTCACCGATCATCAGCCGGATAACATATCCCGGAACCGGAATATCGGGAGATCTGCCGTAAACGAACGGCGCCGCAACAGAAAGCGCGGTGCCAAGAAGCACATACACCAGCGTATTTGCTTTCAGCTTCTTGAGAAGCGCCAGAACAAGATAGATTATGCCGGAAATAAAAAAGATGTTGGTGTACTGTCCGTAAATTTCAATTCCAAGCTCCAGCGTGTCCCGGGACGACTCTGACAGTGACTGAAAAATAAACGGCAGGGGCAGCAGATAAGCCGCAAGGTAGGCTGCGTTGTTCAGATACTGATAGATCACAAACCTGACGCCGCCTTTGATATATTCTCCCGGAGATGATTTTCGTGAATATGTCGAGCCGAAGCCCGGTACAAAAATAAAGACAGCAGCTCCCGACATGGAATTGAAGATATAGATGATGCGCATGACATCATCCTTAGGGGACAAAGTACCCTGAAAGGCATGGATGATGAAAATCAGGATCATCAGAAAGCCTTTCAGGTAGTCAAATTCTCTTTGCCTTCCGGTATTGACCTCTTCTTTTGCAAAAATGCTTTTCAACATGGGGTAAACACTCCTTTTGATTTGTACTTCAATCGTTGCCATCGTCATAGAATACCATCGGACTCTTCCGGACCATGGCAGGGTGAAACAAAAATTTCTATTCTTTTTTAACATAATTTCAATAAAAACACTATACTGATAGGATAATTTTTTGTTCTGTATCAAATATTTTTCGTGTCTTTGGTTACCTTCCCGATAATTTCCATTACGAACGGCGACCATGATGTTCCGTGCGGTAAAAGCTGTAATGAACACTCCATAAAAGAATTATTGCCATATTGCTTAATCTGACGTTTTATGATATGATTGTTTTATAAATCTGTAGTGTTGAAAAAATGGCAACCGCAATCCCGCCGGCTTTAGACGGTGGGTCAAGGTTGCCTAAAGCGTAGCTTTGTGATATAATAATCCTATGAGTATAAAAAG
>CACWNZ010000145.1 GCA_902762335.1 uncultured Ruminococcus sp.
TTTACGGAGCTGAGCTTATCGCTGCTTTCACGGTCTTTTTTACATTCGTAGTATATAGCTTCGAGCTCCTCGTTGGCTGCGGTGCGGACAATGACGGACTTTACTATCCTGTCGAGCTGAGAGCCCTCCTCATAATCTGCGGGCGCAAAATATTTTATTCGGTTATCCTGAAGCATTTTATAGACCTTGGTCTTATCGAGGGTATCGTTATTATACACGCCTATGGAATGACCGCCGTTTACGTTGACGAGCTTCATGCAGGGTATGTCGGTGTCGCTGTCGCCGATATAGACGATATTTCTGAACGGCACTCTGAGCTGCTCGGGCGGGAAAAAGTCGTTCACGCCCGAATCGTTGACGTCGAGCACGCCCTTTTCTATTCTGAAAAGGAATTGCGTTTTATTCGTATAGTTGACCACCTGCGCAGGCCAGACGGGAACGCCGTCGTCATCGAACATAAATGAGCTTGCGTAGATCTTTTCAAAGGCTCCCGCCTTAGCGGGCGGCGTTCCCTCTATCATTTCCTTCAGACCCGACGATATGATATAATGCTCTACTATGACCCCGTGGTCTGCGCCAAACTTTCTTATACGCTCAAACCAGGTCTCTGCGCTGGGAAAAAGCTTGACCTTAGAGCCGTATTCCTCAAGGCTTCTTCGGGTAAGGACTATTTTTCCCCGCGCCTTGCGCACCATTTTATACATATAGGCAAGATTGCTGTCCATTTCGTTTGCCTCTGCCATTTCGTCGGTCTCCTTCCAGAAGGAAGAAACGTCGCCGTCATAGACAGACTGTATATAGCCCTGCGCCTGCATATCGTCAGGCGAGAGCGTTTTATCGAAATCGTAGCATATCGCTAAAACGGGTCTGTCCTCCTTGCGCTTTCTGACGTATTCTCTTTTTTTCATAGCGGTACTCCCTTCTATCCGGTCACCCGAATAAGTGTTTTCACGATAATTTTATCACATACGGGAGAATAATACAAGTCTGCCAATGGGGACGACACAAAAAGACCCTGCGTGGTGAATATATCACGGCGCAAGGTCATGAATGATCGTATATTCTGAAATTATCACCGTTTTCTGCATCTTACGGTAACGCGCTCAGTACCCATAAGATTACAGGTAAAGAGAGAAAGATCGTAGCCGCTGCAGGTCATTCTGACGGTCTCGTCGGGATAAAGGCTCTCGGTCAGTACCGTAACGTAGTGAAAGCTGTCGCCCATGACGTTTGTAAAAATGACCTCGGAGCCTTCGGGAAGGGATCCTATCCTGCCGAAATGACTGTCGTAGTTATGTCCTGCGATAACAAGATCGCGGGTGACGAGGGAGCCGGAATAACGGCACGGGGTAAGATTGAGCCTGTCATAGCTCCATGATGATGCTACGGGAAGCTCAAGCTCAAGCGACGGTATCGTCAGATAGCCGATATAATCACAGCCGTCAGAGCTGAATACCGAGGATATCCCCTTTCGCGCCTGCGAGTTATCGGACGATGAAACGGAGCTGCTGTCAGGCTCGCGATCCGTTTTTTGCTGCGATATATATTCCGTCATCTCGTTGACTATCCTGTGTGAGTAGCTGCCCGCATAGCTGTCCGATATGATATTGTAAACGAACAGGGCGGCAGCTGCGGCAAGGCATACCGCGCCCCGCTGCAAGAAGTCTTTTCCCTGTTTTTGATTTATTCGGATGCTTCATGTTTTTTCTCTCTCATTATCAGAACGATGCCCGCCGCCGTCAGAAGCAGTCCTGCCGCCGCAAGAACGAAAACGGGCAGGAAAAGCTGTCCTGTCTGCGGCAGTCTTTCTTTATCGGTCGGATCCGACGGAGTCGGGGGCGTTGTTTTTTTGCTGAATTTGGGCTCGCAGGTGACGTCGTAGGTCACCGCGCCGTCTGTGTTCTGAGGTATGAATATGAGCGACGGCTCAAACTCATAATCCTCATTCACGGCGGCTGTTCTTATCGTCAGATACAGCCCCGGCTCAAGCTCGTCAAAACAGAGCCTGCCGTTTTCGTCGGTAGTCCTTTGGGCAAGATAGCTGCCCTTATCCCTGACTGCCTCGCTTAAAGCCATTGCCTTTTCACGAAGCTGCATCGAGGTAAGTTCCGCCCAATCACAGTCGAAATCCGAATACTCGTTCAAGGTCCTGAAGCCGCTGCCCGTTATCGTGTCCTCATCGGTGCTCTCGTACAGGGCGATACGCTCGATAGCGTAGGTATCGCCCGAAAGCACGGTCACCTTGCCTTCGTACTTGAAAACGCACTGCATGGAAAGGCTGCCCTTCAGCTGCCGGGCATGAGCAGACAAAGCGGTAAACAGACACGCGATAAAAACGAGAAGTCCCGCTGCAAGGCAGAACGCGCGTTTTATTTTCATCGGGACCTCTCCTTTCTTTGCTTGACCTTTTTTATTATGAATCTGACAGTGACCCAAAAGAACAGGAACACGAGTATAACTGCGGCGCCTATAAGGGCGTGGCGGTACTGTACGGGAAGTCTTGACCGGAAGCTGACCATATCCGTTCCCGAATAAACGGGTATCTCCTTTGTATCGTCAAAGGGGGGTGCGAACTCCGCGGACTAAAAGTCTGTGAGAATTGACACCGTATGGCGTGCAGGTGACGAGAGTAACAAGATCCTTGTCCTTTTCTATCGCAAGGGCTTCGGTCTCATCGGGCAGCACGGTAAGTATCTGATCTACTGTATAGCAGAACGTGTGATCCAGCACCTTGATATAGAAAACGTCCCCTATTACAAGACGGTCAAGATCCGTGAACAGCGCTGCGGTGGGCAGTCCCCTGTGCCCTACCAGAACGGAATGAGTTGAGGCTCCGCCAACGGGCAGAGAGGTGCTTTGCAGATGACCGACTGCCGACTGTAAAACGGCTTCATCAGTGCCGTGGAGAATTTTTGCGGTGGAGTTTATCTTGGGTATAGAGATATAGCCCATCATGCCGCTGCTGTCAAGATCAAGCATATCGGGATAGCTTTCCAAGGAAAGCGGCTCTCCGTACTGATCCGTAGGCGGCTTCTGAAAGCCCGTTGAGGAAGCAAGCAGTCTGTTGTATTGCCTTGCCTCCTCCATAAGAGCCTCAAGACGTTCATCACCCGCATTTTTTTCGGTTTTGTCATAATCGGCTATCGCGCGCCCCGCGTTCTTCTGCATAAGAAACTGACTGACAGAAGGATAGGCCAATACGCCTACACCGATCAGGATTATTATTATCCGTATCAGTTTTCTGCGGAGATCGGACATTTTTACTCAGCCTTCTCTGAATCCTTGGACTTCTTTCTGCGTGAGGTGATTACGATACCGAAAATCACGATAGCAACGCCCGCTGCGGTAAGACCGATAGTACCGATACCGCCCGTTGTGGGAAGCATTGCCCCCTTGGTGTTGACTATGCCTATAACGTCGTCGTCGGGCTCGCCGTTTACGGTAAAGGTCGGGTGCTCGTAATCGTCATAAACGGGCTCCTGCGCGGTGCCGCTGTTGCCGGGAGCTATAGTTATGGTAACGGGTCCTGCAAGCTGAGTATAGCCTGAGGGCGGGTTGGTCTCTTCGAGGGTATAAGTGCCTGCAGCAAGACCCTTTATTACGATCTTACCCGTAGCTCCTGTGGTCACGGTAGTCACCGTCTGAGTATCTCCATCAACCGCAACACGGTAGCAGTCCGCAAGAACGTTCTGCTCGTCGTCAGTTATGGGATCAAGCGCGAAAAGGGAAATAACGTTATCATCCTCGTCCTTCAGCCGGAAGGTAGCTCCGGGAAGCTGTATGGGCTGCTGAGAATCGTCATGCTTATCAATGGTTATCTCATAGGTATAGGTCTTTGTTTCGGTAGGTGTTGACGTTCCTACAGAGGTTTCGTCATCGGGGTCGTTGCTGTAGGTGAGAGTAGCGGTGTTGTTGTTGTAGGTAAGGGTATTTTCATCGCCGTCATTCTGAATAAATGCGTTTTCGTTAAGAACAGCCTGATATGTAACCGTAACGGTATCGCCGATATTGTAGTTGTCACTGCTCTCTATAAGCTCCTTAAGGTCAGTAACAGTATTGCCTTCTACCGTCTTTGACTTACCTATAGAAACGTGAACATAATGCTGATCGTTCTGGTGCTCGGCGTCGCCGAAGGTAACCGTATAATCCTCATCTGCTGTGAGCTCATGAGTGCCGATCTTAACGACAAGATGATCGTCATAGGTAAGACCGCTACTCATGATATCGTTGAAGCGGAACGTATAGTATTCGAGATCTTCATAACCTGAATAATCAGGCACCATAGAGGTAAGGGTAAATTCAACTGTATCGCCGATGCTTGAAGAAGCAGCGGTCTCATCGTCACCGATAGTTTTTTCTACAGTGGGATAAACGCTCTTGATAGCCCATGATGCCGATGCGCCCGAGGGAACGTTAAGAAGTGTAGCGTCGGTATGTCTTGTTTCGCTCGTTGAGCCCTTCTCGGGTATTACAAGATAATAACCGGGAGCTACGTCTTCTATAGTGACACTGTTGCCGTCAGCAGTCTGCTGAAAATCGGCAGGGATAGTATTGTCCTGCGCATACTCCTTTAATGCGCGGGCAAGCTCTATAAGCTGAGTGTCCGTTCTTGACTTTACATAGTTTACGGCTTTTTCGCTGAGGGTCGTTCCCTCCTGCTCCTGTACTACCGTGTTAGCCTGGAAGAAGCCCTCCCATGCGTTTACGAGAGTATAGGTGACGGCATCATCTTCGCTGATAACGCCGTCTCCGTCGGTATCCTCGCCG
>CACWNZ010000146.1 GCA_902762335.1 uncultured Ruminococcus sp.
TTTCAAGTTCTCAGATGAAATATACAGTGAATTTTTCCGATTTTTCGAGAGATATTTTGTCACTTATATGCTTATTTGCCATTATTCAAACAATAGTTCGTTTTTATCAGGTATATTTTTCACCATTATGGAAATCCTATCAGAAGGAAACGGTGGTGATAAATACGGAGTACGTTTTTTCGTTCATGACCGGCGGACTTTTGTGTGTCATAGCGCAGCTCCTTATAGATAAGACAAAGCTGACCCCCGCAAGGATACTCACGGCTTACGTCGTGGCGGGTGTTATACTGACCGCAGTCGGCATTTATGAGCCGCTCGTGAATTTTGCAGGCGCGGGCGCAACAGTGCCGCTCACGGGCTTCGGCTATTCTCTTGCAAAGGGAGTTGAAGAAGAGGTCGCCCGCAGCGGCTGGCTCGGCGCCTTCAGCGGGGGACTATCCGCCTGCTCGGCAGGCATAGCCGCGGCGATATTCTTCGGGCTGCTCGCCGCGCTGGTAAGAAAAGCCGTAAAGAGATAGCCCGATAAGCATTGCTTACGCCTGATCTTTGATAACGCCCCCTTTAATGCCGAAGGGCTGCCGCATAAAAACGCGGCAGCCCTTCGGCAATTATTTTATTATTTCATTGATCCTTCGCATTATCCGACATTACAGCGCCGTTGAGCGACCTGATGTTTTTCTTCATAGCAAAATACTGACCAAACCATACGAAGAAATAACCAATGAAGAAAATAAAGATATAGCCCGCTATGCCCCAGAAGCTGTGCGGCATCCAATACATACAATATGCTATGGGGAAAAACGATACCGTTATTATTATACAGTGCAAAACGGTCTGCTTAAAAAGGCTCCAGCCTTCCTTTTTCCATATCACCGACGCTCCGGCGAATGCGGCTCCGCAGATAAGAGAGCATATCGTCTGGATCACGACCGCGTTCAGTTCATTGCCGCAAAGCTCTGCAAGCTGCGGCTGAACGGGATAATACTCGCCCCTGCCAATACAAGCCGAAACAATAAGTGTGATGATGAAGCTGATGCTTAAACCGATGGGCGCGCCGATAAGGCAGCGCAGAATTACTTTCTTTTTCATGATATTGACCTCCTATAATCCTAAAACCTGTTTGATCCTTGAAACGTACCTTCTTGAAACGTATGTGACCGCTCCGTCAGACATAGCGACGCTTATCGTACCCGATAAGCTAAGATCGAAGCTGCGCACCTTTTTGAGATTGATTATCTCCGAGTTTGATATCCGCACGAAGCCGTGCCTGTTCAACTGCTCTTCAAGCTCATACAGCCTTTGTCTGAGGATATATTCCTTCCTGCCGACAACTGCTAAGGTCTTGCCGCCCGATGCGTATATGCGTATAATGTCTGCGGGCGGAAGGATCTCTGCCAGGTCATTGTAAAAGCCCGCTATAACCTCGGGCGCTTTTGACGAAAGCATATTTATCAAGCCGTTGATCTCATCAGTGACCTTATCGGTAACAATTATCACCTTAGGCTCGGTACAGCTGCCGTCGATCTTTATCTCTACCTGCATTTTGTATCCCCCCTTTGCTGAAAACAGTATATCATCTGCCCGGGATCAAATCCACTGTTTTTCTATAAGTGGTCGTTTTTTGAATATAACCGGTCAGATTATAAAAGCGGCGCTGCCCTGCGGGTAATATCCCGCCTGACAGCGCCTTAAATATTCGGGCTGCGCGGCAGCCCTTCGGCTTTTATATAAACCCTGAATCCGTGAAACTAATAACGGAAAAAGTTCGTTTTCGGGGATTGTCAAGGGGGACTTTTCCGCAAAAGTCCCCCTTGACTCGCTCTCCGCAGAGAGCGAAACACTTTTTGCTTCCGCGCTCCGCAAGGGGTGAATTAAAAAACAGTCCGGTGGACTGTTTTTCAAGAGGGGACGCCCTGCAAGAGAGGGCGTCCCCTACTAACGGTTCGCTAAAATGTACCCCGCCGCCGAGAGGCGGCGCAAACGCACCCGTTGGGTGAAAAACAAGGAATGGTACATTTTGCTTGTAAAGCTCTGTTTATCTTGCTTTCAGCTATTTATTCTATTTGAGTTTCACGGATTCAGGACGATGTCGCCGTCCTTCATAACGTATTCCTTGCCCTCCGAACGGACAAGCCCCTTTTCCTTTGCGGCAGTCATGGAGCCGCAGGCGATGAGGTCGTCAAAAGCCACTACCTCCGCTCGGATAAAGCCCCTCTCAAAGTCGGTATGTATCTTGCCTGCCGCCTGAGGCGCCTTTGTGCCCTTCTTGATAGTCCATGCGCGCACCTCGGGCTTGCCTGCGGTAAGATATGAGATGAGGCCCAAAAGATCATAGCAGGCGGTTATCAGACGGTCAAGACCCGACTGCTCAAGTCCCATTTCAGAAAGGAAAAGTTCCTTCTCCTCGGGCTCCATACCCGAAATTTCCGCCTCTATCTCGGCGCAGATA
Source organism: uncultured Ruminococcus sp. (assembly GCA_902762335.1). Classification (GTDB taxonomy): domain Bacteria; phylum Bacillota; class Clostridia; order Oscillospirales; family Acutalibacteraceae; genus UBA1213. The sequence goes on from CACWNZ010000146.1 coordinate 2,450, forward strand.
GGCAGAACACCGGCGTGCTCCTCCTCGGCTATCTTCTTGACTGCGGCAAAATAGGGGTTGCCGTCTGCGCTGCCGTCCTTGAAGTCGGTATCGCTGAGGTTTGCCGCATAGATGACGGGCTTGTTGGTCAGCAGGGATACCGTAGAGAGCAGCTCCGCCTCCTCGGGGGTACACTCTACCGAGCGCGCGGGCTTGCCCGCATCAAGAGCCTCTCTCACACGCGCAAAGAAATCAAGCTCCGCCTGATATTTCTTGTCGCCCTTGAGCAGCTTGGTCGTCTTGTCTATCCTTCTGTCAAGCACCTCCATATCGGAGAGAATAAGCTCAAGCTGTATAGTCTCTATGTCCCTCTTGGGGTCTATGCTGCCTTCAACGTGGACTATATCGTCATTCTCGAAGCAGCGCACAACGTGTACTACCGCATCTACCTCTCTTATATTGGCAAGGAATTTATTTCCCAGACCCTCGCCCTTTGACGCGCCCTTTACAAGACCCGCTATATCAACGAATTCTATCGTGGCGGGGGTGTATTTTTCGGGCTCGTACATCTCTGCAAGCTTATCGAGCCTTGCATCGGGCACTGCAACAACGCCCACGTTCGGCTCTATTGTGCAGAAGGGGTAGTTCGCGCTCTGTGCGCCCGCATTTGTGATCGCGTTGAAAAGCGTGCTTTTGCCTACGTTCGGCAGACCTACTATTCCTAATTTCATTTTATCTCACTTCTCCTTTGTTTTATCCGTCACACCGCAGGCTGCTCGTCAGAGCCTTTTTCTGTTTCAGCAACGTCAGGCTCGTCATTGTCCGAAAGCGCCCTGTAGCCGAAAATGAACGTGGGTATGAACAGCACTATGGATATCTGCGCCATGGTAGCATCGTTGAAGCTCTCGGTGCTGAGCCCCATAGTCTGCCCTATAGCAGCAGAGATAAGGTTGTCTCCGCAGAAGTAGGATATACACGTGAGTACCAGCATAATAAAGCCCAGCCCTCCGAAAACAAGGGCGGAAATGAAAAACGCTTTTCCTTTCATTGTCTTGCCTCCTCGTCAATATAGTATCGCGCCGTATTTTTCTGTAAGCGACGTCAGTTCGTCCTTTTCAATATCGCATTGGGTATCGACTATCAGCCTGCCCTGATAGTACCTGAGAGCCGCCTCAAGAGTGGTGGGATCGTCGGCATGGATAACGAAGGGCAGATAAGACATTGCGGCGTTCTCTGCAATGCTTGCCGCATCGTCCGTGGATTCAAGCCTGAAATACACCGCATTCGCAGAGGTGTCGTCAAGGTCTATAAGATCCTCGGAAAGATCGTAGCCGCATTCGACAGGCTCGGACAGGGTAAGATTTTCGGGCAGGAAAAACGCCTCGCGGTAATTTGCCGCCGCATAGCTGTCCTTTTCGCCGCCCTGCTCAAAGCGTGAACTGAAGCTCTTTACCGCCTTCAGCTTTTCGGCATCGGGCTCTGCCGAAAGGTCAATATATACAGATGCGCCGTTTTCCGCAAGCGTTCTGAGCTGATCCATGCTGCACGCCGAAATATCTGCGGCGGCTATAAGCGGTATCTCGGCATGGGGAAAGGCTTTTTTTATCAGCCTTGCAAGCTCGTCCGCGCCTGCGGTACATTCTATGCCGAAGGCATCGGCGCCTATGGACTGAAGAGTGATAAGCGCCGCGATATAATCCGCGCCGCCCTCCGTGCAGCCCTCATCGTCTGTTTTTATAACGACAAAGACCGGCATGTCGGCATTTTTGGCGGCAAGCACCGCCGCCCGCATATCCCACAGCTTTTCAAAGTCCTTTACTATAATAAGATCTGCGCCGGCATCCTTGAGTACGGTGATCTTTTCAAGATGGTCGAAGAACGCGCTCTCAAAGGCGTTCCTTCCGTACTCCTCCTTCATGCGGATATTCTCATAGAGAACGCCCGCAGCGGGGAGCTTATCAGCGCACTCCTTAGTGAGCCTTACAAGCTCCTCGTTGAAATCCGCAAAGCTTTCGTCATAGCCCTGATCCTCGAGCCTGGTATGCATTATTCCGCCGGTGGGAGCAAGCAGCATATCCGCGCCGCTGAGTACGGCTTTTTTCTTGCGGTCATATAGTATATCGCGGTTTTTCAGAACTGTATTCTCGCAGCAGACGTTGTCGGGGTCGCCGCCCGTAAGCTCTCCGCACGAGCCCGTGCCGTCCGCTATCAACGGAAGTGAAAAACTAAAGCTCATCTTATCCCTTTCTCCTCAAACAGTAAAGCTTACATCGCCTCGGGGGCGGAAATTTTGAACATCTCAAGTATATTTGAAATAACGGTCCTGACTGCAAGGCAAAGCGAAAGACGCGCCTGCATAAGGCTCTCGTTCTCGTTCTTTACACGGCAGCCGTTGTAGAACTTATGGAACAGCGCCGCAGCATCATAGACGTATCTCGTTATCCTTGAGGGGTCGTAGTCCTTTGCCGCAGCTATCATTTCATCGGTGAGGGCGGCAAGCTTGTTGATAAGCTCGATCTCCTCGGGCGCTGTGAGAAGCGCAAGCTCCTCGTCGGTACACTCTCTCGGAGAGATCCCCTCCTCTGCAAGCATTTTTATGATATTGCATATCCTTGCATGAGCGTACTGAACATAGTATACGGGATTCTGCGACGACTTCTCGACTGCAAGGTCAAGGTCGAACTCAAGCGGGGTATTCGCCTCTCTGAGATTGAAGAAGAACCTTGCGGCATCTATCGGTATCTCATCAAGCAGGGTCACGAGGGTTATAGCCTTGCCGCTCCTCTTTGAGAGCTTCACCCTCTCGCCGTCCTTAACAAGGAACACCATCTGCATCAGAACGACATCGAGCCTTGAGGCATCTATGCCCAGAGCGGTGAGCGCCGCCTTGAGCCTCGGCACGTAGCCGTGATGATCCGCTCCCAATACGTCTATTGCCTTATCGTAGCCCCTTGTGACCAGCTTATCATAGTGATAGGCTATATCCGGCACGACGTAGGTCGGCAGTCCGTTTGAACGCACCAATACGAAATCCTTGTCTGCGCCGAACTCGGCAGCCTTGAACCATACTGCGCCGTCCTGCTCGTAGGTATGCCCCTTCTCCGTGAGCTGCTTAACTACGTCTGCAACGGCGCCGCTGTTATGCAGTGAGCTTTCCCTGAACCAGCGGTCGTACTTTATACGGTACTTCAGCAGGTCGCGCTCAAGACCTTCGATATTCTTCGGCAGTGCAAAGCCCACAAGAGCCTTTCTTCTTTCCGCGCTGTCGGCTTCAACAAACTTATCGCCGTATTCTGCGGCAAAAGCCTCCGCATGGTCGGTAATATCCTGACCGTGATAGGCGTCCTCCGGCATTTCTATGCCTTCCTTATATTTCTGAAGATAGCGCACCTCAAGAGAGGTAGCGAATTTCTCTATCTGGTTGCCCGCATCATTTATGTAAAATTCCCTTGCCACGTCATAGCCTGCCGCCTCAAGCACGCTAGAAAGGGTATCGCCTAAAGCGCCGCCCCTTGCGTTGCCCACGTGCATGGGACCCGTGGGATTTGCCGATACGAATTCAACAAGCACCCTTTTGCCCCCGCCGAAGTCGGAGCGTCCGTAGCTCTCTCCCTTTTCGGCTATTTCTCTGAGCACTGCGGTATAATACGCGCCCGAATAAAAGAAATTCATAAAGCCCGGACCTGCTATCTCGCAGCGGTCTATCGCAGTGTATGAAAGGTCAAGCTTCTGCATTATTATCTCGGCGATCTTTCTCGGCGCTGACCTGAACGCCCTTGCGCCCACCATTGCCACATTTGCGGCGAGGTCGCCGTGGCTGCGGTCGGCGGGAACCTCTATTGTAAATGCAGGCACTTCAGCCTCGGGAAGAAGTCCCTCAGCCTGCGCGCTCTTTACCGCATTGATTATTGCCTCCCTGAGGCTTTTTACCGTATTGTTAGCCGTTGACATCCTTTTCTGCCTCCTCTATCTTTAAGAACAGCTCGTTCCTGCTTGCCAGCTCCGACTGTATATCTATGGTATAGCGGACCTCTAACTCTCCGCCGTGCTCACCAAGGTCTATCCTGACCGCCTCGGTATAAACTCCGAGAGATATAATGCCGAAGCTCGTTACGTATTCACACTTATGGCGCACGCCCTTTTCCAATATAAGGTTGTGTCTTTCGGCGCCGCCCTTCATTACCGTCACACAGCCGTCGGGGTCTACCTTTACGGTAGTGCGGTATTTCTTTTCGGGGTACTGCGCGTCATATT
>CACWNZ010000147.1 GCA_902762335.1 uncultured Ruminococcus sp.
TAATGAGTAATACAGAAAACTTCAAACTAATACAAAAGGCAAAAAGGCGTGACCCTGAAGCCTTTACGGAACTAATGAACCTTTATATGAAGGATATGTATCGAACGGCGATCGCAATACTGATGAATGATGCGGATGCTGCTGATGCGATACAGGAAACTATCCTTGCATGTTGGGAACGGCTGAGTTCCCTTCGTGACAACAAGCTTTTTAAGACATGGATGACGAGGATCCTGATCAATAAGTGCCACGATATCAGAAATAAGAGAATAGACACTGTAGATATCAGTGAGCATGAGGAACTTGCCTTTCATGAGGATGAAAGCAATTTGGAAATAAAGGAAGCCATAGAGCAGCTGGATGAAAAATACAGGGTGCCTATCATGATGTTTTATGGTGACGGGTATAGCACTAAGGAAATTGCAGCTATACTCAATGTCCCGTTAAGCACCATACAAACAAGGCTTTCAAGAGGCAGGGCGCAGTTGGCCAGATATTTTGATAATGGTATGGAGTAATCATATGAAGGATTTTGGTCGTGCAGTGAAAGAAATGAACGTGCCTGATATAGTTCAGGAAAAGGCTCAGAACGCTTTTGACATAATTCATGAGGAAAGCAAAATGAGCAAAAACAGCAATATTCGAAGAAGTTTTTTCAAGAGCCCGGCAGCAGTGGCAGCGGCTATAGTCGCAGTTGTACTGATAGGTGGCGGTGTAGTATGGGCAGCAAGCGGCGGACTGGCCGGATTTCTGTCCGGGTTTATGCCTGAGGAAGAAGTAACCGGGAGACTGGATATTCCCTCGGAGAATCAGATAACAGTCAGTCAATCGGAGAATGAGATAACGATAAGTCAAAGTGAGGTTGAAGACTACGGTCAGCTTTGGACAATTGAAGAATACTGGTATGATGGCGCGACTTTATACTTTTCAGCTGTTGCCCCACAGAAGGTAATCGATGCCGGTAACTTGATGGTCGAATGGAGCAGCCACGCTGATGTGAACGGCACGGATTGCCAATTGTCGGCTGATGGATGCTGGGATGAAATCACCAAGGCGTATACCGGACGCTACATCTGTTGTATTGATGTCTCTAAAGCGGATACCAGTTCCGGGAATGTAACTGTAGTAATGCGTCTGAAACTGAATCGATACAAAAGAATGCCTGTAGATTTTATTGTTCAGGGGGAATATGAGGTTGAGACGATAACCGAGCAGAAGATGAGTTTTACTTTTGAAAAACCAAATGATGCACGTCAGCTGAAAAAGGACAATCTTTCTGTTGAAGGCGGAACCGCAGATATAAGCGTAACTGTCGCGCCATCGATGTTCAACATAAGTATCGTCTATCACTTGAATGATTCATCGAAGTCGGTTGGCGATATCTGTAAATACCGGATTACCGACAGCAGCGGAAACAGTACAACGGTTTGGGTTACCGGTAATTTCAAGGACAATAATGGTGATGACTGTATGTACATCTCAATGATGGAGCTGGAAGGCCTCGATCCATATTCTAAGAGCTATACATTTGAACCTTTATGTTTTCACTACAATTCTGCAGGAGAAAGAGTTCCTGATGTTTTTGATCCGCTTGGATGGGGCGGTTTTACGGTTGTATTTAAATAACAAATTGAAGGGGGCCTTTCGAGCCCCCTTTGATCTTATTTCTTGTTGTATGTTTCCGTGATCTCTTTGCAGGTGTTGATGACATCGATGTTAAGGACTCTTAAGCGGTATGAGAGCTGCTTTAAGATCAGTTCGATCTTAACGGGGCAGGAGAGGAAGATCGGCTCCAAATATTCGGGAGTGATAGTCTCGACATAAGTGTCATCTGCTTCGGAGACAGCGGTTGCTTCTCTCTTTGCGGATGCGAGCATGCCGAGTTCGCCGAACAGTGATACGGGCTTAAGCTCTGAGATCTTCTCGCCGTTGCTGTTATACATTCCGACTGCGCCGTTTCTAAGGATACAAAAAAAATACTCGTCATTACCCGCTGTGATACTGCGGGCGCGGGGCAGAAGAAAGGAAGTATAGCTATGCTGCACAAGGACGTATTTGAACAGCTCATGAGCGAAGAGGAGATCGAAAAAACGGTGTCGGAAATAGCCGCAAAAATAAACGAGGATTATAGTGACAGACCCCTTGTAGTCGTCGGCGTGCTCAAGGGCAGCGTAATGTTTTTGGCCGATCTTTACAGAAAGCTTGAGCTTGACGAGTGTCAGCTTGATTTCATGGCGGCTTCAAGCTACGGCAGCAGCGCCGTTTCGTCCGGCAGCGTAAGGATAACCAAGGATATAGACTGCAACGTAAAGGAAAGAGACGTGCTCATAGTCGAGGATATTCTCGACACGGGCAACACGCTTTCATTCATAAAGGAGCATCTTCTTGAAAAGGGAGCGGCATCGGTGCGTATATGCACCCTGTTTGACAAGCCCGACAGAAGAAAAAAGCCCATCAAGGCAGACTATACGGGCAAAGTAATAGACGATCTCTTTATCGTAGGCTACGGACTCGACTACAGCGAGCGCTACAGGAACCTGCCCTATGTCGGAGTGCTTCGCTCCGAGATATACTCATAAGGCGATATAAAAAAGGAGTGAAAACCACTTGGAAAACAAGAAAACCATACGCAACCTGCTTATCTACCTTGGTATCCCCATCGTACTGATAATCATTATCGCGCTCATCTTCACGCTTCAGCCCAAGGAGGAGATACCCACCTCTGACATAATCTATATGTTCAAGAATCAGGAGGTCACGGAGTACAGCCTTGACTTCGGCTCGGGAGAGCTGCAGATGAAGCTCTCAAAGCCCTATAAGGGCAAGACGGAGATAAAGACTACCGTAGCGAGCATATCACTGTTTGTCGATTCTGTGGAGGATTACGTCACAAAGTATAACGACGATCACCCCGATGCTCCTATGCAGTATAATTGGAAGCAGGCTACCGATAATTCGTGGTGGCTAAGCTTCCTGCCAAATCTCATTCTCATAGTCCTGCTTGCCTTCGTATGGATCTTCTTTATGAGAAGGCTCTCGGGCGGGCTCGGAGATGCGGGAAAGCAAATGGGCTTCGGCAAGGCGAAGATAAAGAACATGACCGACGAGAAGCGCAAGACTACCTTTGCCGACGTAGCGGGCGCAGATGAGGAAAAGGAGGAGCTGCGTGAGATAGTCGAGTTCCTCAAGGAGCCCAAGAAGTATAACGAGCTCGGCGCAAGGATACCCAAGGGCGTTCTTCTTGTAGGACCTCCCGGAACAGGTAAGACCCTGCTTGCAAGAGCCGTAGCGGGCGAAGCGGGCGTGCCGTTCTTCTCTATCTCGGGCTCGGATTTCGTTGAGATGTTCGTCGGTGTCGGCGCGTCGCGCGTAAGAGACCTTTTCGATCAGGCAAAGAAGAATTCCCCCTGCATCATCTTCATAGACGAGATAGACGCCGTAGGACGCCAGAGAGGCGCAGGTCTCGGCGGCGGACACGACGAGCGTGAGCAGACCCTTAACCAGCTGCTTGTTGAAATGGACGGCTTCGGCGCAAACGAGGGCGTTATCATGATAGCTGCCACCAACCGTCCCGACATACTCGACCCCGCGCTCATGCGTCCCGGTCGTTTTGACAGACAGGTAATAGTAGGCAGACCCGACATAAAGGGCCGTGAAGAGATACTCAAGGTACACGCAAAGGGCAAGCCCCTTGCTCCCGACGTAGTGCTCAAGACCATAGCAAAGTCTACGGCAGGCTTTACGGGTGCGGATCTTGAGAATCTTCTCAACGAGGCGGCTCTTCTTGCCGCAAGAAAGGACCTCAAGGCTATAACCATGGCGGAGGTCGAGGAGGCTACCATAAAGGTAGTGGTAGGCACCGAGAAGAAGTCGAGAGTAATGTCCGACAAGGAAAAGAAGCTCACGGCTTATCATGAGGCAGGTCATGCCGTTGCTACCTATTACTGCACCACGCAGGATCCCGTGCATCAGATATCGATAATCCCGAGAGGCATGGCGGGCGGCTTTACTATGTCGCTGCCTGCGGAGGATAAGTCCTATCGCTCACGCAAGGAAATGCTTGAGGAGATAGTCGTTCTTCTCGGCGGTCGTGTTGCCGAGGCTATCATTCTCGGCGACATCTCCACGGGCGCGTCAAACGACATAGAGAGAGCTACCAATCTCGTATTCTCCATGATAACCAAATACGGCATGAGCGAGAAGTTAGGACCCATAACCTACGGCTCATCGAACGGCGAGGTATTTCTCGGCAAGGAATTCGGTCATAACAAGACCTATTCCGAGGAGACTGCGGCAAAGATAGATGCCGAGATCAAGGAATACATCACCGACGGCTACGAGAAGACGGAGAAGATCCTTCGTGAGCACATTGCCGAGCTCCATAAGGTAGCGCAGTTCCTGTTTGAGAACGAGAAGATGTCCGGCGAGCAGTTTGCTCTCGCTATGGAGGGCAAGCCTATCCCTGTTGAGGAGGACACCGACTCCGACGAAGACGAGGAGACCGAAACAAAAGCTGCTGCCGAAGAAAGCGGCAGCGAAGACTGATAGTACCGATAAGGAGTGCATTGCTGCACTCCTTATTTCAGTAGAACGGAAAAAGGAAAAGTGAGGCGCTATGGCATTCAAAAGAATAAAAGTAAGGGGAGCAAGAGAGCATAACCTCAAGAATATCAACGTGGATATACCGAGGGACGAGCTTGTGGTCATAACGGG
>CACWNZ010000148.1 GCA_902762335.1 uncultured Ruminococcus sp.
ATTCTTTTGTGTACATCATCTCTGTCACTCTCCATTCTGATTTTCATTATATCAGAATTTAGTGCCACTGTCGACTGTACTTAAAGTATAACACTCCAAACGCAAAGGATGCATATTCGTGCAGATTCGGCTTTATCGCATACTCAAAAACACCATCTGCATCGCCGCTTTCAAACTCGGAATAATTGGTGAATACAAAGGCATACCAGAAGCAGAAAAAGTTGTCTGTCAGGCGGTAAAGCCCACGATTGGTATTTGCCCGCTCTTTCATGCCGTCATTAACGGAAAACTCACGCTTGATGATCTCAAGCTCGATCAGATTTTTCAGATAGACGCTCGTTTTTGAAGTATCGTCAACCAAAGATTTCACGCTTTTATATAAATAATAATTATGCTCGCCCTTCGGGCATTATAGTAAGTTTATAGTGACCTATACTTCTACGCCGCGATTCAACAATAAAGCAGGCACGGAAACTATTATAGAATGAAGAACTCAAAGCTCAACAAGAAACAGCCGGAAAGTAGCCCCACGGGCTGCGGCGGCGGGAATAGTACCATGTACCGTGCCGGATGCCGCGGGCATGAACTGATGACCCAAAAGAAAGCCGCGCCGCGAACATGGCTCCGGCGGCTCGCCGGCGGGGTTGAAAAATGGGGTGAGAGTATGGTATAGTATATGTGTGTCTTATTCCGGAGAAGGAAAAGGCAACACAAACCAAAGTAAATGGAGGTATCATCTGTGAAAAACACTGTTCTGACCCTATTGCAGCAGAAACAAAACGGAGACAAGATAACGATGCTTACCGCTTACGACTGCACAACGGCAGCGATAATCGACGAGTGCGGGGTAAACTGCATTCTTGTCGGAGATTCGCTGGGAATGGTCATGCTCGGCTATGAAAACACCCTGCCCGTAACCATGGAGGATATGGTCCGCCATACCGCGGCGGTATCGAGAGGCGCAAAAAATGCATTTATCGTTGCCGATATGCCCTTTATGTCCTATCAGGTGAGTATTGAGCAGGCAGTAGAAAATGCAGGCAGACTCGTCAAGGAGGGCGGCGCAAACGCCGTCAAGTTAGAGGGCGGCGCAGAGGTCGCCGGACAGATAAGGGCTATAGTAAATGCATCTATACCCGTTGTTGCTCATCTGGGGCTTACGCCGCAGTCGGTAAACGTCTTCGGCGGCTTTAAGGTGCAGGGCAAAAGCCTTGAAAAAGCAGTTAAGCTTGTTAAGGACGCTCTGCTCATTCAGGAGGCGGGAGCCTGCGCCGTAGTGCTTGAGGGCATACCCGCAAGGCTTGCGGAGATAATCACCGAAAAGCTGACGATACCCACGATAGGCATAGGCGCAGGAAACGCCTGCGACGGTCAGGTGCTGGTATATCAGGATATGCTCGGGCTGACAAGGGGCGCCACGCCCAAATTTGTAAAGCGCTACGCCGAGATCGGCGAGGCTATGAAGCAGGGAATAAACACCTATATCAGCGAGACAAAATCGGGAGAGTTCCCGTCGCAGGAATACACCTACACCGTAGACGAGCAGGTAATAAAGGAGCTTCTGGGAGAGGAAGGATAAGTATGAAAACAGTAAAGACGGTTGATGAGGTACGCGCTCAGGTGCGCGAATGGAGAAAGCAGGGACTCAGTGTAGGACTCGTGCCTACAATGGGCTATCTGCACGAGGGTCATGCAAGCCTTATAAAAGCATCGGTAAAGGATAACGACAGAACGGTCGTTTCCGTTTTTGTCAACCCGATGCAGTTCGGACCAACAGAGGATCTTGAGAGCTATCCGAGAGATATTAACAGAGATGCCGCACTTGCAGAGGACTGCGGCGCGGATATAATTTTTAACCCCGAGCCCTCCGAGATGTACCATAAGGGCTTCTCGTCCTTCGTGGATATGACGGTGCTAACGCAGGAGCTCTGCGGACTCAGCAGACCCGTGCATTTCAGGGGCGTTTGTACTGTCGTTACCAAGCTGTTCAACATAGTCAAGCCCGACAGGGCGTATTTCGGCAAAAAGGACGCCCAGCAGCTTGCGATAATAAAACACATGGTCGACGATCTCAATATGGATCTCACTATCGTCGGCTGCCCGCTGATACGAGAAGAGGACGGTCTTGCAAAGAGCTCAAGAAACACCTATCTCAGCGCGGACGAGAGAAAGGCGGCTCTTGTGCTTTCAAGATCCCTTGAGCTCGGCAAGGAAATGATAAGGAACGGCGAAAAAAGCTGCGCCGCAGTTATCGCCGCTATGAAGGAGCTTATCGAAAAGGAACCGCTTGCAAAGATAGACTACGTTAAAATAGTTGACTGCGACACGATGCAGCAGATAGAAGAGCTTGACAGACCCGCGCTTGCGGCAATGGCGGTATATATAGGCAAGACAAGGCTTATCGATAATTTCTTTACAGAGGATATATAAGGCGGAGAACGGGAAGGAGGAAAAGCTATGCAGATCTCTATGCTCAAAAGCAAGCTGCACCGTGCGGTGGTCACCCAGGCAGACCTCAACTACGTGGGCAGCGTTACTATAGACCGTGAGCTTATGGAAGCGGCGGGGCTCTATGAATACGAGCACGTTCATATAGTGAACGTGAACAACGGCAGCCGCATTGAGACCTACGTTATCGCGGGAGAGGCAGGCAGCGGAGTCATCTGCCTTAACGGCGCTGCGGCAAGGTCGGGGCAGAAGGGCGATATAGTCATTATAATGTCCTACGCCTCAATGACCCCCGAAGAAATAAAGGATCATCGACCGAAGGTGGTCTTTGTGGACGGCAATAATAAAATAGCAGGCTTTGCCGAGTGCGAGAAGCACGGCGAAATAAAATGAGGATCGGCTTTATAGGCGCGGGACGGGTCGGATCTTCATTAGGGAAATTTCTGCAGCTGAACGGCGCGGATATTTCGGGCTATTACAGCAGGAGTGCTTCATCGGCGCTTGCGGCGGCGGAATTTGTCGGCGCGGACTGCTTCGGCAGCATTGCGGAGCTTTGCGCATCGAGCGGCGTAATAGTTCTTACGGTACCCGACGGAGAGCTGAAAAGCGTTTACGAAAGCCTTGCCGCAGAGGATATAAACGGCAGGCTCTTATGCCACTGCAGCGGCGCTATGAGCTCGGACGAGGTATTTGACGGTATAGAAAAGCGCGGTGCCCACGGCTGCTCCGTACACCCGCTGTTCCCCGTCAGCAGCATATACTCTTCATACAAGGAACTCGGGAAGGCGTATTTCTGTCTTGAGGGCAGCAGAGAGGGAACGCTTTTCTGGCAGGATACGCTCGTGCCTCTCGGCGTTCATGTCAGAGTGATAGACAGCGCGGTAAAGTCAAGATACCATGCCGCCTGCACCGTCATGAGCAATCTCGTGTGCGCTCTTGCGGACGAAAGCCTTTCCCTTATGCTCTCGTGCGGCTTTGAAAAGGACGAGGCGCTTGCAGCTTTGCGACCACTTGCCGAGAGCAACCTTAACGGCATTTTCGCCGCCGATCCCTCAACGGCGCTTACGGGACCCGTCGAGCGCAACGACGTTGAAACGGTACGGCGGCATTTAGACTGTCTTACGGATCCTTCCGACAGGAATATATACGTCGCGGCATCTCTGCGCCTTGCGGAAATGGCTCAGCGGCGCCACCCGGAGCGTGACTATTCACAGCTTACAGAGCTGCTGCAAAACGCAGGGGCTTGACACCTATAGTAAAATGTGATATAATTCTTAGCGGAACAAAGAGATTTTTTAGTTAAACACAACATAATCAGACAAAAAAGGGGGCATGAGCCTTGAACGAAAATTCGATAGACTATAAACGGGTGATAGAGGACACGATGACGGATAACAGCATGACCTTTCAGGTCGAGCACATGGACGATCACGCCGTTTTCAACTGTCCCATGTCGTCGGACAGGTCGCCGGGCTTCAATCTTCGTGTCAGAGTATCTGACGACGGCGGCGCCAAGATATGGACCTATCTTCTCAGCAATATCAAAGAGGAAAAGTACATGCCTATGCTCAAGACCCTGAACAGGCTCAACGATGCCTACAGGTTCATAAAGCTCTCTATAGATAAGGATAACGACGTCTGCGCCGAATATGATTTCTTCCTCTTCGGCGAGGAGGATATCATAGGAGATCAGTTCATGTCCATTCTGTATCTGTTCAGCGATATAGTAGATACCTGTCTGCCCGATATACTAAAGACCGTATGGGGTGAGTGATCCCCCACAGCAAAGCGGACTGCCCCGTAATAAAGGCAGTCTGCTTTTTTGCGTATTTTATTTTGGTCAGCGAGATCCCGTCATGTGTTTTCGCGTTTTTTGCCTATCGCCAAAAAATGCGGGCTCATTCCCATCATTGTCTCCACGTTCTCTGTAGAGCGTATGAGTTCAAGCAGGCGTTCCCTGCTGCGCGGCTCCCGCCATTTTTCGTCAAGCTTCGGAACGAGCCATACACTGCCCTCTACCGCATGATGACCGATAACGTCAAACCCGTTATCCCTCATTTCTCTCTCCAGCTCATCGGTGGTATGAAAATATGCGTCGGCTGTGACATGCTTCCACCGCCTACGCTAACGCTTAGAGGCGGGGCTTCTCGTTCAAGTACAGCAACCTGTACAGTATCAGCGAGCTAACCCCGTGTGTCCCACGGTTTTTGTTTCGATTTTACGCTAACGCTATTCTCATACCTTCATTCCGTATGTTTATAGC
>CACWNZ010000149.1:0-7752 GCA_902762335.1 uncultured Ruminococcus sp.
ATGGGCGCTACCAAGCGTATCTGCGAGATGCTCGTGCAGATGATGGGCAAGCAGAGCAAAACCAACTTTGTTGCGGTGCGCTTCGGAAACGTACTCGGCTCCAACGGCTCGGTGATACCGCTCTTTAAGGAGCAGATACGCACGGGCGGTCCCGTAACGGTGACCCACCCGGATATTATAAGATACTTTATGACCATACCCGAGGCGGTGTCCCTGGTGCTTACCGCAGGCAGCATAGCAAAGGGCGGCGAGATCTTCATACTCGATATGGGCGAGCCGGTCAAGATAAAGGTGCTTGCAGAAAACCTTATAAGATTGTCGGGCTATAAGCCCCATGAGGACATAAAGATAGAATACACGGGTCTGCGCCCGGGAGAGAAGCTCTACGAGGAGCTTCTGCTGAATGAAGAGGGCATAACGCAGACCGACAACAAGAAGATCTACGTCGGCAAGCCTATAGCCTTCGATAAGGAGGATCTGCTCCGTCATCTCAAACAGCTTTACTATGCGGCGCAGAAAAACGACAAGAACAGGGTCGAGCAGCTCATCGCAGAGATAGTGCCTACCTTCAGGCACGCGACCAACGAAGATGCCGAGCTGCCGCCTATAGACGACGATGAATAACAAAAGCAGGGTCTGCGCGGATAATATCCGTATGCATGACCCTGCTTGATTTTTTACGGCGCTCCCTGCCGCTTGTACAATTTGTGTATCGTTACTATAAAACCGCTGTAGTTATCGCCGGACAATTCGTATTCGTAGCCTTCGGGCAGCGGGATCTTCGTTGAGCCGCCCTGTTCAGCCTTGACGTAGTAAACGTAGTACGGATAATTACCGCCCACGATCATCAGCGGATCCGAAACGCTCGTCTGATGCACCTTATCGATATATTCCTCAAGCGTCAGATCGTTGTTCTTCATGTATGCCGCCGACTTGCCGACGTATCTGAAATGCCACGGCTCGTACGAATAGCCCGTTATCTTATCCTTTCCCTCAGGATACCTTATAATAAAGCCGTATTTGGAGCAGCTGCCGTTTATCCACGAATATATGCTGCTGCCCTCGTATTTTATGCCTCCCTCGCCCGTGTCGATATTCAGATCAAGGTCAAACGCAAGACCCGTCTGATGCTCGCTGTAGCCCGGGGGAGCCACAAGAAGCTCCGCCTGTTCTTCTCCTACGCTTTCGACCTCTTTTCTGTAAAGCTCCGCCTGAGTATCGCTGCTTCTGTAGCCGCAGGCTATCATAACGTCCGTTTTGCCGTACATCTTACCGAAATCCTCAAGCATGGCTTCAAGCTCGGGTATTACCGACTTATCGAGCGAAACGGTGTAATCCGTTACGTCAAAATATTCCGAGGGACCCTCGGTTATGGGCTTGACGTTCTCTCCGTCGGTCAGGCACGGCACCTCTTTATTCACAAGAACAAGCTTGCCCGTATGTATGTTTTCATTGGATACCGTGATCGTTTTTATCTCTCCCAACGGAGAAGCTATGCTCTGCTCCTCTTTGCTCTGCGCGGGTACGCTTTCCTGCGAGGCCGGCTCGCTGCTCTGAGAGACTTCTTCGTCCGACTCATAGGGTACGGACACGTCTGCCGCTATCACCTCATCCGACGAGCCCCTTCCGCGCATACCGGCAGCAAAATACACCGCCGAAAAGATCAGCACCGATATGAGCAGCAGCACCGACATTATGACGAATTGGTCCCTTACGGACAGCGGCTCGTCAAAATCCACACGCATTACCTCTCTCCAATGCCTCAGAATGCCGTGCTTCTTTGCGGGGACCTTATCATCAAACAGCAGCTCTTTTACGTATTCCTCGCTCCACACCTCGTCCGCATATCCGGAATCGAGATCCTTATTGAGCTCTGCCCCATTCTCCGTATTATTATTCTTTTCCCGCATAATATTTCCTTTCCCCTTAAGAGTGTGTATTACTATAATACTACCAAGCTCTTCGTAAATCAAGCCCAAAACGACCCGCTATCACAAAAATCATTTTTCCAAACGCCTTTTGAGCTTCCTTTAACGGTGTCGGCTCGGGCTCTTTGAAAAAGGAGTTCAGATATTCCCGTGATAAAGCTATGCAAGTGCAGCATATCCGGCACGCGGAAATAGAGAATAGAGAGTATTGAATAATTGTGGCGTCCACAATTATTCCAAACTCCACATTCAGACCGTGCAAAAAGTCATAGTGTAAACCCCTCCGCCTCGCTATGCTCGGCACTGTCTCGCCTGTCGGCTCGGTCGGCGCTTCTGCTTCGCAGAGGTCTCCACCGGAGACCCGCGCCCCTGAAGTGTAGGCTTAATAAGAGAGACTCCCATTTAGGGGAGCTGTCTCGGCGCAGCCGTGACTGAGGGGTTTTATCAGTCAATTTTTTTGTTTTTGCACACTTTCCATTCCAAATTCCACATCATGATAAGCAGGCTCGCCGGCAAGCTGCCGGTGCTTTTTTCGCGCTCAACTTCAACGGTAATCCATACTTCTATGCCGCGAATACAACTATAAAGCATGGGCGCGGGCATGAAGTGGCGACCCAAGAGAAAGCCGCGCCGCGAATCGGCGCCGGCGGCTCGGCGGCGTATTGACAATAAAAAAGGCTGTGATATAATAGTTAGTAGACTAACAATCAGCCTGCTAACTATATGCGGAGCTGAGAGAGGGGTTAAAAAAACAGAAAGGAGGCAGCAGTATGTCCGAAGAAAGATATATCGCTATGGAGCTGGGAAAAATAGGCAACCTTATGAAAAGGGAATTCGGCAAAAACGAGGTCAGAACTCAGCTTGAGGAGGCGACGGGCAAAAACACGTGGATAATACTTTATCTTGCGGAGCACAGGGACAAGGACGTCTATCAGAAGGATATTGAGAATACCTTTTCTATAAGGCGCTCCACGGTCTCCAATATGCTCAAGCTCATGGAAAAAAAAGGCTATATCAGGCGTGAGGCGGTAGATACCGACGCGCGGCTGAAAAAGCTCGTTCTTACGCAGAAGGCTCTCGATGCCGACCGTATGCTCAAGGCACAGCTCACCGAGAACGAGCGGCTTCTGAGAAGAAACATCTCGGACGGAGAGCTTGAGATATTCTACCGCGTTCTCGACAAGATACGCGCCAATATCGAATAAGGCGTATTTATAACGGAGGGAGGAAACATAATGATAAAAACACTCGCAAAATGCGTGCGTGAATACAAGGTCGCTTCTATAATAACGCCCGTATTCATCATTTTTGAGGTAATACTTGAGGTGCTTATCCCCTATCTCATGGCGGATCTTATAGACAACGGCGTTGAAAAGGGCGACATGGACTATATATGGAAGCTTGGTCTCACCCTTGCGCTCGTGGCCTTTGCCTCGCTGATATTCAGCGCTCTGGCGGGCAAATATGCCGCCGTGGCGTCCTCGGGCTTTGCAAAGAATCTGAGGCACGATATGTTCTATAAGATACAGGGCTTTTCCTTCGGGAACATAGACAAATTTTCCGCGGCGAGCCTTGTTACAAGAATGACCACCGACGTAACGAATATACAGAATTCCTACCAGATGATACTCCGCATGGCGTTCCGCGCGCCCTGTATGATGATCTTCGCAATGGTCATGTCGTTCCGCGTGAACGCTTCGCTCTCGCTGATATTCGTTATCTTCATACCCGTAATAGCGCTGGCGCTCGGCATAATAATAAAATTCGCCCACCCCGTGTTCACAAGGGTATTCAAGAAATACGATAAGCTGAACAATATCGTTCAGGAGAAC
Organism: uncultured Ruminococcus sp.; assembly: GCA_902762335.1. Taxonomy (GTDB): domain Bacteria; phylum Bacillota; class Clostridia; order Oscillospirales; family Acutalibacteraceae; genus UBA1213. The sequence continues at coordinate 3,761 of CACWNZ010000149.1, forward strand.
CTTCACGGCATAAGGGTAGTCAAATCCTTTGTCCGAGAGGACTACGAGACACGGAAGTTCAGACAGGCGTCCAACGAGATATACAAGGACTTTTCCAAGGCGGAGAAGATAGTAAACTTCAATATGCCCGTAATGCAGGTATGCATATACGCCTGCATACTGCTCATCTCATGGTTTGCCGCAAAACTGATAGTATACGGCGACATGACTACGGGCGAGCTTACGAGCATGATGACCTATATCATGCAGATACTCATGAGCCTTATGTTCATATCCATAGTCATGGTAATGATAACGCTCTCAAGAGCCTCGGGCGAGCGTATCGCAGAGGTGCTTAAAGAGGAGCCCGACATAAAAGCCCCCGAAAGCCCCGTTACAGAGGTAAAGGACGGCAGCATAGTCTTTGATAACGTAAGCTTCAGCTATGCGGGCGACAAGGACAGGCTTTGCCTTAAGAATACCGACCTGAATATCCGCTCGGGCGAAACGATAGGCATAATAGGCGGCACGGGCTCGTCAAAATCCACCCTCGTGCAGCTCATACCAAGATTATACGACACCACGGGCGGCACCGTGTCGGTAGGCGGAAGAAACGTCCGCGATTACGACATAGAAGCCCTGCGCAACAGCGTTGCAATGGTGCTGCAAAAGAACGTGCTGTTCTCGGGTACTATAGAGGAAAATCTGCGCTGGGGCAACGAGAACGCCACGGACGAGGAGCTTGTTAAGGTATGTAAGCTTGCCTGCGCCGATGAGTTCATTCAGCAGTTCCCCGACAAATACAAAACCCGCATAGAGCAGGGCGGCACAAACGTATCGGGCGGACAAAGACAGCGCCTGTGCATAGCAAGAGCGCTGCTCAAGAAGCCGAAGATACTCATGAGCCTTATGTTCATATCCATAGTCATGGTAATGATAACGCTCTCAAGAGCCTCGGGCGAGCGTATCGCACAAAGCTGATAATCGCCCAGCGCATATCCTCGGTACAGGACGCCGACAGGATAATCGTAATGGACGGCGGCGCAATAAACGCCATCGGCACTCACGAGGAACTTCTGAAGGGCAATAAGATCTATCAGGAGGTCTATCATTCTCAGCAGAAAGGAAGTGCAGACGATGAATAGAGCAGGAAGAGGCTTTGCGCCAGGCAAAAAGGGCTCACCCCCCGCAGGTATGCCGCCTATGGCGATGACAAACCCCGCAAAGACGATAAAGCGGCTTCTGAAATACTTTGCCGCATATAAGATACGGTTTATTTTCGTGCTGTTCTTTATCATTCTCAGCGCGGGCGCAGGCGTTGCAAGCTCACTGTTTATCCAGATACTCATAGACAACTACATCACGCCGCTGCTCACCTCAGACAGCAAGGATTTCAGCGGACTGCTCACAATGATAATCGTCATGGGCGTGATACTCCTTTTCGGCGCTCTCGCCACGCTTCTTTACAACAGAATGATGGTCACTATCTCTCAGGGCATACAGAAGAAGATACGCGACGAGATGTTCGAGCATATGCAGACCCTGCCCATAAGATACTTCGACACCCACACCCACGGCGATATCATGAGCCGATACACGAACGATACCGACACGCTCAGGCAGATGCTCTCTATGAGCATACCCATGATGTTCTCGTCGCTCATGACGATAATAGCCGTTTTAGCCGCGATGATAGCGCTGAATATCTATCTTACGCTGTTCGTGCTCGCCTTCGTGGGCATAATGATGACCGTAACGAAGAAAATAGCCGGCAAGAGCGCAAAATACTTTATCGCCCAGCAAACGGAGATAGGCGACGTAAACGGCTATATCGAGGAAATGATAAACGGTCAGAAGGTAATAAAGGTCTTCTGCCACGAGAAAAAGGCAAAGGAGGAGTTCGACAAAAAGAACGAGGCTCTCTGCAAAACAGCCACCAACGCCAACACCTACGTCAATATCCTTATGCCGATAATGAACAACCTCGGCAATTTACAGTACGTTCTCATAGCCATAGTCGGCGCGCTGCTTGCGATAAACGGCATAAGTGCGGTATCCATAGGCGTTATAGCGTCCTTCCTTCAGCTCTCCAAGAGCTTCACCCGTCCTATTAGCGAGATCTCCAATCAGGCGAATTCGGTTATCATGGCTCTTGCAGGCGCTGAAAGGATCTTCACCCTCATGGACGAGGAGAGCGAAAAGGACGAAGGCTACGTGACCCTTGTAAACGCAAAATACGACCACGACAATAATCTTGTCGAAACGGACGAGCGCACCGAAATGTGGGCATGGAAGCATCCCCACGGCGACGGCACTGTCACCTATACAAAGCTGTGCGGTCATGTCGTGCTTGACGACGTGGATTTCGGCTATGTTCCCGAGAAGGTGGTACTGCACAATATAACCCTATCCGCCGAGCAGGGTCAGAAGATAGCCTTTGTCGGCTCAACGGGCGCAGGCAAAACGACTATTACAAATCTTATCAACCGCTTTTACGACATTGCCGACGGCAAGATACGCTATGACGGCATAAACATCAACAAGATAAAGAAGCCCGACCTGCGCCGTTCCCTCGGTATAGTTCTGCAGGACGTTCACCTCTTTACGGGCACGGTAATGGACAACATCAGATACGGCAAGCTTGATGCCACCGACGAGGAATGCATAGTCGCCGCAAAGCTTGCCAACGCCCACGACTTCATCACCCGTCTGCCGCAGGGCTATGATACAGTCATATCCGGAGACGGCAGTCAGCTCTCACAGGGTCAGTGCCAGCTCATCTCCATAGCGAGAGCCGCCGTCGCCGATCCGCCCGTCATGATCCTTGACGAAGCTACCTCAAGCATAGACACCCGCACCGAAGCCCTCGTTCAGCAGGGCATGGACGGTCTTATGTACGGCAGAACCGTATTCGTCATAGCTCACCGACTTTCTACCGTGCGCAACTCCGACGTCATAATGGTACTTGAGCTCGGCAGGATAATCGAGCGCGGCAGTCACTCGGACCTCATCGCCAAAAAAGGCAAATACTACAGCCTCTACACCGGCGCCTTCGAAATGTCTTGACGCCTGCGCCGGCGGCGCAGAGCCTGCGCTCCCGATTCGCGCCCACGCGCGCTTGCGCGCGCTTACTTCTTCAGCATATCATAATTTCTCCCCGCGGCATCCGGCGCGGCGCCTTGCGGCGCATGGTACTATCCACGCCGCCGCGCGGCAGGTGCCGCGCTTTCCGGCTGTTTCTTCATGTGCTTTCATTTCTTCATTCTATTATACTTTACGCGCCTGCTTTATTCTTGAATCGCGGCGAATAAGTATGGGTTAGAATTGAAGCTGAGCGCGAACTTGGGTGCGGCAGATTGCCGCCACTAAAATTATTCTGTTATAAGCCTCCCCTGAAAGGGGAGGGGGACCGCCGTAAGGCGGTGGAGGGGTTTAGACGCGGTCAATTCCACTTTCCACATTTCAAATTTTTTATATGGGTGGGCTGTCCTTCTATAAAAAATGGCGGTGCAAAGCACCGCCCACTACAATTATTATTTTTTCATTATTCTTTATTATTTATTATTTTCTTCCGTTTTCCCGCTCTCACTGCTTGCGCCGTGAGAGCGGGAAGTTTTTTCATGTATTATTATGAAAAGGCTGCTTCAAATGCCTGTGAAAGATCCTCGATAATATCGTCGATGTGTTCCGTGCCTATCGAGAGCCTTATCGTGCTCTGTGAGATGCCCTGCTCGGCAAGTTCCTCATCGGTGAGCTGGGAATGTGTCGTGCTTGCGGGGTGGATAACGAGGGATTTCACGTCAGCTACGTTTGCAAGCAGGGAGAATATCTTAAGGGAATCGATAAAGCGGAACGCCTCTTCCCTGCCGCCCTTTATATCAAAGGTAAATATGCTCGCGCCGCCGTTAGGAAAATATTTTTCGTACAGATCGTGCTGCGGGTGGTCGGGCAGCGAGGGGTGCTGTATCTTGGTAACGTATTTGCTCTTTGAGAGGAAATCTACTACCTTTTTG